>NZ_JAZHLI010000020.1:0-79155 GCF_036549475.1 Aurantimonas sp. A2-1-M11
AAAAGCCGCTGACCCACCTTGCGGCCGCGCTCGATCAATTTGCAGCCCAAGCAAATGCCGCTGATGCCACCCTCAAAACCGATGCGCGAAACGAGCGCGTCCGCACATGTGCCGGCGGAACCCTCGCATCAGCCGTTCAAAGTGTGGCCGCGAGCGTTAGGGCCGAAAACGCGGCCATCGCGGCTGCCAACGCAACGGCGATGGCCCCCATACCCGGGTGCCCGACGCTTTACGGAGAGTTTCGGTCGGTCTTCAAAGCGATGTCGCCATCTGAGCAGGGTCGCTTCGTCCAGTCTGCCAACGTGCAAATGACGAGTGCCGTTTTACAGGCGGGCAGGGAGGCGTATCCTGATCTCCCTACCGCTCTTTGGGACGCCTTGGTCGAGCGCCACCTGCTTGTGGGGCATATACACCGCAGCGGGATGCAGGCGGCTTACCAGCGCCGTCCTACGCTCGACGATCCCGTAGCAGTTGGACCGGACGAAGCGGCTGCGCTCGAAGCGGCTCGCGCGGCTCTTGCTAAACACAATGCCCGCCAAGAAACAGTCGCCGCGTCCAGGCATCTTCTCAGAAGCTTGTGTTCAGCCGTCGCCATGGCGGCAGGCCTCCAAACCAGTCAGGAGGCCTTTGATCTCCTGATGGGTGGTAAATCGTGATCCGCCGTGGCCCGCAGCTTCCCAGCACGGTTGCTCTGCCTACGCGGGAGGTGGTGACGAGCGCAGAGCTTGGAGCGGCGCTTGGAGCGTCGAAGCAGTTGCTTTGCAATTGGCGACGCGTCCACGGCCTTCCTCGCTGCAAACGCGTCGGATGGGCGTCCTATACGCGGACGGCTGATCTTGCGGCTTGGCTGCATTCTCGCGGCGTCCCCGTCCAATGGGTGTAGCGATGGACGGACGGGACGCCTCAGGGCGATTCACACCGGGAAACGGAGGCCGGCCCGTAGGGGCTCGTGGTAAAGCCCCCCGCCAGCTACTGAGCGCCATCCGCACGATGGGGCCGGTTGCGGTCGAAAGGCTCTGGCGAGCTGTCCATGCCGGGGAGCGTTGGGCTATCGAATGTGTCCTGACGCACATTTTGCCTCGGGATCGCACAATAGAGTTCGACGCAGTAACGGCTGCGGACATTCGGGAAGCACTCGCGTCGGGAGACCTGTCCGCAAGCGAGGCGAGCAATATAGCTACTGCGCTTGCAAAGCTTCATGAACTCGAAATTGCTGAAAGATCGAAGCAGGCTCAAAATGTCACAATAGACACCGAAATTTATGTCGGTGACGGTGACGAAATCGCAGCGGAAAAATACCGGCTGTTTTTGGAGAATGGTCAATGACCGACATCTATATAGTTGAAAGTCAAAAACTTGTGATCTTGATCCAAGATGGAAGGATGAGAGAAATATTTTATATCAGACGAAAATATTTCTCAAAAGATGTCACGTACGTTAATCGCGTCAGCGCGGATTTCTGTGAACGCAGTTATGCTAAAGACGGCATAATTCATCTATGCCCGATAGACGTTGTAAATTTGTTTGTGTGGCTTTTTTATTCGTTCCCGGAAGCAAGGCTCCGAAAAAAGCTCAGAGAGATTTTTGCAGGTTCATTGCACATAGAGGCTGTTTTGAATGCGATCTGCTTTGCTACAAACCCAAAGGCACCGAAACGCCCGCCAGTTGGAGAGGACCGGTATTTCGCGAATTGGGTTGCCCAGTCCGACCCTGAGTTCGGCCTGCTTCGCGATGGATTGCGACAAATCCAAAGCTATCACTAGCCTCCACAATCGGACTGGGACATTCCCTCTACATATCGCTTAGCTGACGGCCATTAGTTCTGGGAAGGGTTGAAACCCCACGCCGCTACACGTGTCAAACACCGGCTCGCCAACACCGGACACAATCCCGTCTCGGAAACTCACTGCTACGGTTTTGACGCCGATGTATGCTCCGAAGCTGTTTTTCGCATTCATCCTAACGCAAACGCCCGGAGCACTTCCGCCATTTATTGCTCCTACAAAAATACTCGTAGGAGCTGAAATCTCGGCGTCTCTCACGCTGTAAGGGTCCTTCATCGTCTTTCTGAAATATGAAACCACCTGCGAACGGTAGTTGTCAGGCACCTGACTTGCCAGCGCTCTGTCGGTTTCTGGCGATCTCGTCTGACATCCGGTTAATGCGAGGCCAGCAAGCAGCGCGATTGCGATTGATCGTTTCATCGAAATTCCCAAATTGCGAACCCGTAGAGCCTTCCGTTGGTGGCCCGTACCAATTAGCTTTTGAGCACATCACTGGCAGGGCAACAAGCATGCTGCGGATTGCATCGGGTCGTCACTAGCCGTCAAGAACGGTCAGTCAGGTCAGCGCAAACTGGTGAGTGGCATTCTTGCAATGCCTAGTAAATATAGGGTTCTGGGGGTTGAATGGCGGTGAGAGAGGGATTCGAACCCTCGATACGGTTTCCCGTATACACGCGTTCCAGGCGTGCGCCTTCAACCACTCGGCCACCTCACCAGATGTTCGATCTACGGACGGGCGGTCTGGCCGTCTGTGCCGCCTGAAGGGCGACCGGCCCGGAGCGCACCAAATCAGTGCGTTCGCGGGCCTCTCGAACGGCGCGGACTATAGCCAGAACGCCTCGCGGTTCAAGAGCCGATTTCGCCAATCCGTGATCGGGGGTTCCCGCGGCCGAGATTGCGCCGGCACGCCGATGCCCCCACCTATGGTGGGCTGGCCCACCGAATATGATAGAATGACCGGAAATGCGCGCTTCGCGCCGGTGCCCGACGCCGGGACGGGCAAGTGACGGCGAAGGCGCGTGACGGCCGCCGATGACGATGATGTAAGGTGACGACGAACGATGCGATTGCTGCTGCGCCTGATCGGAACGATGTGTCTGGCCATCTGCGTGGTCTTCGCCGTCGGCGACATCGCCCGCAGCCTCGCTGCCGAGACGACCCGGCTGCTGACGGTGAGCGAGGCGCTGATACTCATCGGCGCCAGCCTTCCGACGGCGCCGGACAGCGCGACGCTGGCGGTGGTGACCAGCGAGGTGGGCCGCTGGCCGGTCGCGATAACCACGGGCGTCGCTGGGCTGGTCCTTCTCGTCCTCGGCCGGACACCCCGATCCCGGCGCCGGCAGTCGCTGCGGTGAGCGCGCGATTCGCAGACAGTTTCAGCTAGGAGCAGACCATGTATATTCTCGACATGTTTTCCAAGAAGATGAAGCTTCCCGGCAAGGACGAGGCATTGCCCGGCCGCGACGCGCCGATCGAGACCGCCGAGGCACATTTCGTCAATGGCGCGTCCCTGAAGGGGCCGTTCGCCGAGGGGCTGGAAACCGCGATCTTCGGAATGGGCTGCTTCTGGGGCGTCGAGCGCAAGTTCTGGCAGCTGCCGGGCGTCGTCGTGACGGCCGCGGGCTATGCCGCGGGCTCGACGCCGAACCCGACCTATCAGGAGGTCTGTACCGGCCAGACCGGGCACAACGAGGTGGTGCTGGTCGTTTTCGACCCGGCGCGGATCAGCTACGAGGCGTTGCTGAAGACGTTCTGGGAAGGCCACGACCCGACCCAGGGCATGCGCCAGGGCAACGACATGGGCACCCAGTACCGCTCGGGCATCTATCTGACCTCCGAGGACCAGCGCGAGGCGGCAGAGGCCTCGAAGGCGGCCTATCAGGCGGCGCTGCAGGCGGCCGGCCACAAGGGCACGATCACCACCGAGATCCGGCCCGCCGGCGAATTCTATTATGCCGAGGGGTATCACCAGCAATATCTGGCGAAGAACCCGAGCGGCTATTGCGGCGTCGGCGGCACCGGCGTGTCCTGCCCGGTCGGCCTCGGCGCCGAAGCGGCGCAATAGCACGGCCCAGCAGTCTGGTCCCGCTGTGTGTCGGCCCGGCCGGACGGCGTGCCTCCCAAACCGCGGTGAGGGAGCCGACCGCCGTGGCTTGGGTTCACGGATGGTCGGCCGGATTCCGCGTGATTTCCGGCAGCGACCATGTCAGTCTTTGCTGCAGACGCGGGGTCTGCCGCCGGCGCCGGGGCTTCGGCCTCTCGCGTCCGCCCATCTGCAACAGGGATCGGATCACATGAAACAGCTCCTGGCCGGACTTCTGGCCGCCACGCTTCTCTCGGCTTCCGCCGCATCGGCTGCCGATTTCGCCCCGGCGGTCCTCTACGATCTCGGCGGCAAGTTCGACAAATCCTTCAACGAGGCCGCCTATAACGGCGCCGAGAAGTACAAGGCCGACACCGGCACCGAATATCGCGAATTCGAGATCACCAACGATGCCCAGCGCGAGCAGGCGCTGCGCCGCTTCGCCCGTGACGGCGCCAATCCGATCATCTCGGTTGGCTTCAGCCAGGCCGCGGCGCTGGAGGCGGTCGCCGCGGAATATCCCGACACCCAGTTCGCGATCATCGACGCCGTCGTCGACGCGCCCAACGTGCAGTCGATCCTGTTCAAGGAAGAAGAGGGCTCCTATCTCGTCGGCATTCTCGCGGCGATGAAGTCCGAGACCGGCACGGTCGGCTTCGTGGGCGGCATGGACATCCCGCTGATCTCGAAATTCGCCTGCGGCTATGCCGGCGGCGTCAAGTCGGTCACCGCGGATGCCAAGGTGCTGGAAAACATGACCGGCACGACCGGCGCGGCCTGGAACGATCCGGTTCGCGGCGGCGAACTGACCAAGTCGCAGATGGACCAGGGCGCGGACGTGATCTTCCACGCCGCCGGCGGTACCGGCATCGGCGTGCTGCAGGCGGCGGCCGACGCGGGCAAATTCGGCATCGGCGTCGATTCCAACCAGAACATGCTGTTTCCCGGCCACGTGCTGACCTCGATGGTCAAGCGCGTCGACACGGCCGTCTACACGACCTTCGAGGACGCGGCGAAGGGCGAATGGAAGCCCGGGGTGGTGACGCTGGGCCTGGAGAATGACGGCGTCGGCTATGCCCTCGACGAGCACAATGCCGATCTGATCACCGACGAGATGAAGGCCGCCGCCGACCAGGCGCGCCAGGACATCATCGACGGCAAGATCGAAGTGCACGATTACAGCACCGATTCCAGCTGCCCCTACTGATCCCGCAGGTCTGATTGCGGCGAAGGCGTCCCGCTCGCGGGGCGCCTTTTTCGTTGACGCGGCGCACGGGAGCACCGGGCCGCTTTCGCCGCCGCCGGCGCGGTGCTATCGCCGGCGGCGGCGAACGGCGGGAGACAGGCGCGATGCCCCAGAAAGTGATCTTCGACACCGATCCCGGCCAGGACGACGCCGTCGCGATCCTGACCGCGCTCGCCTCGCCGGAGGAACTGGACATTCTCGGCATCGTCACCGTGGCCGGCAACATCCCGCTGTCGCTGACGACGAAGAACGCGCTGAAGCTGCTGGAACTCGGCGGCCGCCGGGACATCCCGGTCCATGCCGGCTGCGAGCGGCCGATGCTGCGCCCGCTGGTCACCGCCGAGCATGTCCACGGCCAGACGGGCCTCGACGGGCCGGATCTGCCGGAGCCGGCACTGGCGGCGCGGGGCGGCCACGGCGTCGACTTCCTGATCGAGACGGCACGCGCCCATCCGGCAGGCACGATCCGGCTGCTGGCGCTGGGGCCCCTGACCAATCTCGGCGTCGCCTTCACCAAGGCGCCGGACATCGCCGCGCGGCTGCAGGACATCGTGCTGATGGGCGGCGGCTGCTTCGAGGGCGGCAACATCACCCCGGCGGCCGAATTCAACATCTATGTCGACCCGGAGGCCGCCGCGATCGTCTTCGCCAGCGGTGCGGCGATCACCGTCCTGCCGCTCGACGTGACCCATCTCATGCGTTCGACCCGCGCGCGGATCGCCGGCTTCGGCGGTCTCGGCAATCGCTCGGGCGCAGCGGTGGCGGCGATGCTGAATTTCTCCGAGCGCTTCGACGTGGAGAAATACGGCTGGGAGGGTGCGCCGCTGCACGACCCTTGCGTCACCGCCTTCGTGCTGCGGCCGGAGATCTTCACCGCCCGCGCCGTCAATGTGGAGGTCGAGACGGCGAGCCTTCTGACCCGGGGCATGACGGTCTGCGATTACTGGGGCGTCACCAACCGGCCGAAGAATGCCCATTGGGTGCGCTCGGGCGATGCGGATGCCTATTTCGCCCTGCTGACCGAGCGGGTCGCCCGGCTGCCCTGAACCGCGACGCTGCCGCTCAGTAATGCGGCGGCTTGGTGTTTTCCGGCCGGGGCGCGGCAACGTCCTCCAGCGCCTCGAAGCGATCGCCCAGCGAGCGCAGGCTGCGCTGCATCCGCTCGATGGCGGCCGAGGCCCGCTGCAGTTCCTCCGACAGATCCTCGATCATCTGGGCCTGGTGGGCCGCCATGATCTCCAGATCCTCGATCCGCTTCTCGTTGCCGTCGTCGGTGTCGCTCATGTGGTCAGCTCCAGAAGCCTGTTGCGCAGCCGGTCGTCGAGCGGCGCCGGGCGGCGGGTGTCGCGATCGACATAGACATGGACGAAGAACCCCTCCGCCGCCGCGGTCTCGGCCTCGCCGCGAAACAGTCCGATCTCGTAGCGGACCGACGATGTGCCCAGACGGCCCACCCTTATGCCGGCCGTGACGGGGTCGGGAAAGGCCAGTTCGGCGAAATAGCGGCAGCCGGTCTCGACCACCAGGCCGATCCGGGCGCCGCGATGGATGTCGAGAAGGCCCGCGGCGATCAGCCAGCCGTTCACCGCACTGTCGAACAGGGCGTAGTGCACGACATTGTTCATGTGGCCGTAGATGTCGTTGTCCGACCAGCGCGTGGTCAGGGGCACGAAGGCCCGGTAGGCCTCGCGCCGCCCGGGCGCCGGTCTCGGCTCTCGCTCCGTCTCGCGCATCGGCCTGTCGTCCTCCCCTTCCGCTTGCCGACTCATCCCGTATGCGTGCCGCGAACGCAACGCCCGACCGGAGTTGCGACCCGCTCGGCCAACCGGCTGGTCAAGGGGACCGGCGCTCTCTAAGGTCTGCCGAACGGCGTCAGTCAGTCCAGAGTATGTGCATGCCCGATCCGGCGATCGAACTGATCGACATCGACAAGAGCTTCGGCGCGGTGCGGGCCAACAGGCGCATCAATCTGGCGGTGGAACGCGGTACGATCCACGGCATCATCGGGGAAAACGGCGCCGGCAAGTCGACGCTGATGTCGATCATCTACGGCTTCTACCAGGCCGATTCCGGACAGATCAGGGTCGGCGGCAAGCCGGTGCAGATCACCGACCCTAACGCCGCCATCGCGGCGGGGATCGGCATGGTCCACCAGCACTTCATGCTGGTCGAGAACTTCACCGTGGTCGAGAACGTCATGCTCGGCGCCGAGCAGTCGCCGCTGCTGTTTTCCGGCATTGCCAAGGTGCGGGCCGAGCTGAAGCGGCTCGAGCGCGACCATTCGCTCGACGTGGATCCCGACGCCATCGTCGAGGAGCTGCCGGTCGGCCGCCAGCAGCGGGTGGAAATCCTCAAGGCGCTGTATCGCGGCGCCGACATCCTGATCCTCGACGAGCCGACCGGCGTCCTCACCCCGGCCGAGGCGGACCACCTCTTCGCCGTGCTGCGGCAGCTGCGCGACGAGGGCAAGACGATCATCCTGATCACCCACAAGCTGCGCGAGATCATGGCGATCACCGACAATGTCTCGGTGATGCGGCAGGGCGAGATGGTGGCGACGCGCCGGACCGGCGACACGACGGTCGCCGAGCTGGCCGAGCTGATGGTCGGGCGCCGGGTGCTGCTGACCGTCGACAAGGCCGCGGCCGCGCCGCGCGACGTGAAACTCGACGTCCGGAACCTGACGGTGCGCGACCGGCGCGGCGTCGTCATGGTCGAGGACGTTTCCTTCGACGTGAAAGCCGGCGAGATCGTCGGCATCGCCGGCGTCGCGGGCAACGGCCAGTCGGAGCTCCTGGAGACGCTGGCCGGCATCCGCCGGGCCGAAAGCGGACGGATCGCCATGCTGGGGCGCGACATCGATCCCTCGCAGGAGGTCGATCCGGCCGAGATCCGGCGGATGGGCTGCGCCCATGTGCCGGAGGACCGGCACAATATGGGCCTCGTCCTGCCCTTCGAGGAGAACGAGAACGCCATTCTCGGCTACCAGCGCGACAAGCGCTATGCCAGGGGCCTGCTGCTCGACCGGAACGCGATGCGCGCCGACGCCAGGGCCAAGATCGAAGCCTACGACATCCGTCCGCCGGACTGCCGGCTGAAGACCTCGAACTTTTCCGGCGGCAACCAGCAGAAGATCGTGCTCGCCCGCGAGATGGAGCGCGACCCCGACGTGCTCCTGATCGGGCAGCCGACCCGCGGCGTCGATGTCGGGGCGATCGAGTTCATCCACCGGCGCATCGTCGAGATGCGCGACGCCGGCAAGGCGATCCTGCTCGTCTCGGTCGAGCTCGACGAGATCCGCGCCCTGTCCGATCGCATCCTCGTCATGTTCGATGGCCGCATCGTCGGCGAGCGCAGTCCGGACGCCGAGGAGGGCGAGCTGGGATTGCTGATGGCCGGCATCGAGAACCGGGTGGCCGCGGAATGAACGCAGCGCGCATCTCTCTGGTCACGCTCGGCGTCGAGGACGTGGCTCGCGCGGTCGCCTTCTACGCGGCGCTGGGGTGGGAGGCCTCGCCGGACAGCGTCGAGCGCACGGCCTTCATGCTGGGCGAGGGGGTCGTCCTGTCGCTGTGGAACCGCGACGACATGATCGCCGATGGCGGGGAGGGCGATCTGCCCCCGGGTTCCGGCTCGATGGCGCTGGCCGTCAATTTCGAAGCGCCGGAAGCCGTCGACGCCTTCTACGCCCGTGCGCTCAAGGCCGGGGCGGCTGCGGTCAAGCATCCGCAGAAAGCCTTCTGGGGAGGCTATTCCGGCAATTTCCGCGATCCGGACGGCCATCTCTGGGAGGTCGCCCACAATCCCTTCTGGCGGCTCGACGATGCCGGCCGGGTGATACTCCCACCCTTCAAGGACTGACGCATCGATGAGCCGGCCCTATACCAAGCTGCCACCGCTGATCGACTATGGCCTGATCCCGCTGATCAATCTCGTCGTTGCCTTCGCCGTCGCAGGACTCGTGGTCCTCGTCGTCGGCGAAAGCCCGGTGGAGGCGGCCGCGCTGATGATCCGCGGTGCCTTCGGCTATGGCGAGGGGATCGGCTTCACCCTCTATTACGCCACCAGCTTCATCTTCACCGGACTTGCCGTCGCCGTCGCCTTCCATGGCGGGCTGTTCAACATCGGCGGCGAGGGGCAGGCCTATCTGGGCGGGCTCGGCGTCGCCGCGGTGGCGCTGACCCTCGGCGGTCTCCTGCCCTGGTGGCTGAACCTGCCGCTGGCCATCGCGCTGTCCTGCGCCTTCGGCGCGGCCTGGGCCTTCATCCCGGCGATCCTGCAGGCCAGGCGGGGCAGCCACATCGTCATCACCACCATCATGTTCAACTTCATCGCCGCCGCGCTGATGGTCTATCTCCTCGTCGGCGCGCTGAAGCCCGCCGGCACCATGTCGCCCGGGACCGGCACCTTCGAGGCCGGCGCGCAGCTTCCCAAGCTGAAGGAGCTGTTCGCGCTGTTCGGCTTCAATCTCGGCGGGGCGCCACTCAACGTCTCGCTGTTCGTGGCGCTGGCCGCCGCCTTCCTCGTGTGGGTGCTGATCTGGCGCACGCGGCTCGGCTACGAGATCCGCACGCTCGGCTTCTCGCCGCGTGCCGCGCGCTATGCCGGCATGTCCGAGACGCGGCTGATCGTCGTGACCATGATGGTGTCCGGGGGGCTGGCCGGCATGATGGCGCTGAACCCGGTGATGGGCGACCAGTACCGGCTTCTGATCGACTTTCCCGGCGGTGCCGGCTTCGTCGGCATCGCCGTGGCGCTGATGGGGCGCGGCCATCCGGCCGGGATCATTCCCGCCGCGATACTGTTCGGCGTCCTCTACCAGGGCGGGGCCGAACTCGCCTTCGACATGCCGGCCATCTCGCGGGACATGATCGTCATCATCCAGGGGCTCGTCATCCTGTTTGCCGGCGCGATGGAGAACATGTTCCGACCCGGCGTCGGCGCGGCCTATCAATGGGTGCGGTTCCGCACGGCGGAGCCGGCGGGCACCGATGTCGAGGAAACCCGCTGATGGATGCCGGCGCCTGGATCAACGTCATCGATTCCACCATCCGCCTGTCCACGCCGCTGCTCTTTGCGGCGTTGGCGGGGCTCTATTCGGAGCGCTCCGGCATCTTCGACATCTCGCTGGAAGGCAAGATGCTGATCGCCGCCTTCGCCTCGGCCTCGGCCGCCGCGGTGTGGGGCTCGGCCATGCTAGGCCTCCTGGTCGGCGTCCTCGCCGCAACCGGCTTCTCGCTGATCCACGGCCTCGCCTCGATCACCTATCGCGGCAACCAGATCGTCTCGGGCGTCGCTATCAACTTCATCGCCGCGGGGCTCACCATCATCCTGGGCCAGGCCTGGTTCGCCCAGGGCGGGCGCACGCCCAGCCTCCTGGGCGATGCCCGATTCGGCGCGATCGACCTGCCTTGGGCGGCGGCCATCGCCGACGTGCCGGTGATCGGCCCGATCTATGCCGACATCCTGTCCGGCCACGCCATCCTCGTCTATGTCGCCTTCCTGATGGTGCCGCTGACCTGGTGGGTGATGTTCCGCACCCGCTTCGGCCTGCGGCTGCGGGCGGTGGGCGAGAACCCGGCGGCGGTCGACACGGCCGGCATCTCGGTGACCTGGCTGCGCTACCGGGCGGTGATCATCTGCGGCATCCTCACCGGCTTTGCGGGCAGCTATCTGGCGATGGCCCAGGCCGCGGGCTTCACCCGCGACATGACCGCCGGCAAGGGCTACATCGCGCTCGCGGCGCTGATCTTCGCCAACTGGAAACCGCTGCCGGTCATGCTGGCCTGCCTGCTCTTCGGCTTTCTTGATGCCATCTCGATCCGCGTCCGGGGTGTTGAGATCCCGCTGATCGGCGAGATTTCTGTGCAGTTCGTGCAGGCGCTGCCCTACATCCTCACCGTCATCCTGCTGGCCGGCTTCGTCGGCAAGGCCACGCCGCCCAAGGCCGGCGGCGTTCCCTATGTGAAAGAAAGATAGCCATGGCGGACGACCTCTTCGCGCGGGCGAAGTCCGCGATGCGGCGCGCCCACGCGCCCTATTCGCGGTTTCCGGTCGGGGCGGCATTGCGCACCACCGACGGGCGCATCTTTGCCGGCTGCAATGTCGAGATCGTCAGCTTTCCCGAGGGATGGTGCGCCGAGACGACGGCGATCGGCCATCTGGTCATGGATGGCGGCGGGCGGATTGCCGAGATCGCGGTGGTCGCCGAGAAGCTGCCGCTCTGCACACCCTGCGGCGGCTGCCGGCAGCGCATCGCCGAATTCGCCGATGCGGCGACGCGGGTGCATCTGTGCGATGTCGACGGCGGCGTGCGGGAAACCGTGACCATGGGCGAGCTCCTGCCCCGCGCCTTCGACACCGAGAGCCTGGCATGAACGCGGCCGCCAATTATCTGCGATACCGCCTGGGCGAGCGCCGCCCGGTCGCGGCCATGGTGCTGGGCTCGGGCCTGGGGCTCCTGGTCGAGGCGATGGAGGACACCCTGCGGGTACCCTTCGCCGAGATTCCCGGCTTTCCGGTCAGCGCGGTGACGGGCCATGCGGGCGAGGTCGTGGCCGGGCGGCTCGGCGGCCGCGACATCCTCGTCCTGTCGGGCCGCGTGCATTATTACGAGGCCGGCGACGCGGCGGTGATGCGCCCGGTGATCGCCGCGATCGCCGATCTCGGCATCGACCGGCTGCTGCTGACCAATTCGGCCGGGTCGGTGCGCCAGGACATGCCACCGGGCTCGGTGATGATGATCGAGGACCACATTGCCTTTTCCGGCCTGAATCCGCTGATCGGCGAAGCCTCGGAAGGCCGTTTCGTCGGCATGACCACCGCCTATGACGCGGCGCTGCGAACCCGCCTGGCAGAGGCGGCCGAGACCGTCGGCGAGACGCTGTTCGGCGGCGTCTACATGTGGTTTTCCGGCCCGTCCTTCGAGACGCCTGCCGAGATCCGCATGGCGCGCACGCTCGGGGCCGACGCGGTCGGCATGTCGACGGTGCCGGAAACCATCCTGGCGCGGTTCTTCGGCCTGCGGGTCGTCGCTGCGTCGGTGATCACCAATTACGGGGCCGGCATGACCGGCGCCGAACTCTCCCACGGGGAGACCAAGGACATGGCACCGAGGGGCGGGGCACGGCTCGCGCACATCCTCGGAGCCATGCTGGAACATGGAGGCTTCGATGACTGACGCCGAACGGCAGGCACGCGCGCGGCGATTGATCGCCTGCCTCGACCTGACCAATCTCGACGAGGACTGCACCGAGGCCGACGTGGCGGCCCTGTGCGATCGGGCGGCAACGCCGGAAGGCCCGACCGCGGCGATCTGCATCTGGCCGCGTTTCGTCGCCTTCGCCCGCGACCGGCTCGACCCGGCGATCCGGATCGCGACGGTGGTGAACTTTCCGGCCGGCGGCGAAGATGTCGACGCGACGGTCGCCGAGACCCGGGTGGCGGTCGCCGATGGTGCCGAGGAGATCGACCTCGTGATCGCCTATCGGCGCATACCGGCCGATCCTCATTTCGTCGAGACGCAGGTGCGGCAGGTGAAGGCGGCCTGCCTTACGGCGCGGCTGAAGACCATCCTGGAGACCGGCGAGATCGGTGATCCGGAGGCGATCCGCATGGCCTGCCAGGCCGCGCTCGACGGCGGGGCCGACTTCCTGAAAACCTCGACGGGCAAGGTCGCCGAGAGTGCGACGCCGGTCTCTGCCCGGCTGCTTCTCGGCGCCATCGCCGATTCCGGGCGCGAGGTGGGGTTCAAGCCGGCGGGCGGCATCAGGCGCTTCGAGGACGCCAACACCTATTTCGAGCTGGCGGAGGCGATCTGCGGCCCGGGCTGGACGACGCCGGAGCGGTTCCGCATCGGCGCATCCAGCGTGCTGACCGATCTGCTGGCCGTGGCGAGCGGCAAGGCGCGGGCCGGCGAGACGGCCGGCTACTGATGGCCTTCCTGCCGCAGGAAATCATCCGCGCCAAGCGGGACGGGGCGGCGCTCGATCCTGCCGACATCAAGGCCTTCATCGCCGGGTTCGACGATGGCCGCGTCACCGAGGGACAGGTCGCCGCCTTCGCCATGGCGGTGTTCTTCCAGGGCATGACGCGCCTCGAGACCGTGGCACTCACCGAGGCGATGCGCGACAGCGGCGACACGCTCGACTGGTCCGATCTCGACCGCCCGGTGGTCGACAAGCACTCGACCGGCGGCGTCGGCGACAATGTCTCGCTGATGCTGGCGCCGATCGTGGCCGCCTGCGGCGCAGCCGTGCCGATGATCTCGGGCCGCGGGCTCGGCCATACCGGCGGCACGCTGGACAAGATGGAGGCGATCCCCGGCTATTGCGTCACGCCCGACAATGCGACGTTCCGGCGGACGGTGCGCGAGACCGGCTGCGCGATCGTCGGCCAGACCGGCCGGTTGGCGCCGGCGGATGGGCGATTCTACGCCATCCGGGACGTGACAGCGACGGTGGAATCGATCCCGCTGATCACCGCCTCGATCCTGTCCAAGAAGCTCGCGGCCGGGCTCCAGGGACTGGTGCTCGACGTCAAATGCGGTTCCGGCGCCTTCATGGCGCGGCCGGAAGACGCCGAAGCCCTGGCCAGGAGCCTGGTGGGCGTCGCCCAGGGCGCGGGCCTGGAGACCACGGCGCTGATCACCCGCATGGACCAGGCGCTGGCTTCGGCGGCTGGTAACGGCGTGGAGGTGCGCAACGCCGTCCGCTTCCTGGTCGGCGACCAGCGCGACCCGGCCCTCGAAGCGGTAACGCTCGCGCTGGCGGCGGACATGCTGGTGCTCGCGGGTCTTGCCTCCGATCTCGACGAGGGCGGGCGGAAAGCACGAGCCGCTCTTGAGGAGGGGCGTGCGGCGGAGGTCTTTGGCCGAATGGTCGCAGCGCTTGGCGGGCCTTCGGATTTTGTCGAGCGGATGGAATCGCATCTGCCGCAGGCGCCGGTCATCCGGCCGATCCCGGCCATGGCCGGGGGAAGGATCGCGGCCGTGGACGCCCGCCGGCTGGGGCTGGCCGTGGTGGCACTCGGCGGCGGGCGCACGCGGCCGCAGGATGCGGTCGACCACGCCGTCGGCCTGTCGGAGCTGCTGCCGATCGGGCGGGTTGTCGCAGCCGGCGACCCGCTCGCCATGGTCCATGCCCGAGACGCGGCCGCGGCGGAGGCGGCCGCCGAGATGGTCCGTGACGCCTATGGCCTGGGCGAGGGAAGCCCGTACGGGAACGGGCCGGTGGTCATCGATCGCATCGGCTGAGCGATGCCGGCCGCTATTGCCTGAGGGTCAACCGGCCGGCGTCGATCTCGACCCCATCCAGACGGCCGAGGAAGCTCATGCCCAGAAGCGCGACGGGCAGCGTGCCGTCGCGGGTGACCAGCGTGTCGACGTCGCGCAATTCGATCGGGCCCAACTGCAGGCGGGCCACGGTGACGAGAGCCGCCCGCGTCTCGCCATTGGCCGTCTGCACCCGGTGGCGGTATGCATCGAGCTGCGGTGCCACGCCGAGCCGGCGGGCCGTGGTCTCGTCGATGGACACGAAGGTGGCGCCGGTATCGACCAGGACCGGGACGGAGCGGCCGTTCATGCGCGCAGCGGTCCGAAAATGGCCGCCCGCATCGGCGGACAGTCGCGCGACACGCCCGGACAGGCCCGACGCGCGGGGCTCGATCGCTGCATCCATGATCGCCGGCGCGGGGTCGACGGTCTCCACCTGGCCCGACAAAAGGCTGGCCCGATAGCGCTCGAACGCCGACGGGATGGTCAGTGCGACCATCGAGGTCACGGCGAGAATGATGAGGACGTTCTGCATCTGGCGGTCCGACCCTTTGCGGATGGGTCGGACATTGTGGGGGCACCGGGGTTAACCCGGCGCGAATCCGCGAAGCGCGCGCGCCGTGGATCTCCCCGAGCGGTTGCCGAACGGTTAAGATCGGCTGGCTTGAAGCCTATTTGGTGCCGTACATGCGGTCGCCGGCATCGCCGAGACCGGGGATGATGTAGCCCTTGTCGTTGAGGTGGCTGTCGATCGCCGCGGTGAAGACCGGCACGTCCGGGTGGGCGTCGCAAAACCGCTCGATGCCCTCGGGCGCGGCCAGGAGGCACAGGAACCGGATGTTCCTGGCGCCGCGCCGCTTCAGATTCTCGATCGCCGCGATGGCGGAATTGGCCGTGGCCAGCATCGGGTCGACGACGATGACGAGGCGGTTTCCCAGATCCTCGGGCGCCTTGAAATAGTATTCGACCGGCTGCAGCGTCTCGTGGTCGCGGTAGAGCCCGATATGGGCCACGCGCGCGGCCGGCACCAGGTCGAGCATGCCTTCCAGGAGGCCGTTGCCGGCCCGCAGGATCGAGGCGAAGACCAGCTTCTTGCCTTCCAGGACCGGAGCGTCCATCGGCTCCATCGGCGTCTCGATCCTGATTGTCGTCAGGTCGAGATTGCGTGTCACCTCGTAGCAGAGGAGCGTCGAGATCTCGCGCAGGAGCCGGCGAAAGCTCGCCGTCGACGTCTCCTTGTTGCGCATGATGGTGAGCTTGTGCTGGACCAGCGGGTGGTCGATCACGGTGACGCCGTCCATGGGGCCTCGCTTTCTGGCTGATTTGGCTTCTGCTTAACCGGACGATGGCGGCGCGCCAAGGGCGATCGCCGAGACCACGAGGCGGTCGAGGAGATGCTGCCGGGTTGCACCGTCGACGAAGGCGGCCTCGATGGCGTTGCGGGTGAAGCCGAGGCGCTCGCCCGGCCCGAAGCCCGCAGCGGCCGCAAAGTCATATTCGGCCGCAAGATCGGTGTCGAAGAAGGGCGGGTCATCGGCGTTCAGCGTCACCCGGCACCCGGCCTCGACGAGCCTGCGGAGCGGGTGCGAGGCCGCGTCGGGATAGACGCCGAGGGCGAGGTTGGAGCCGGGGCAGATCTCCAGGACAATCCCCTTGTCGGCCAGCATGCGCACGACATCCGGCGCTTCGATCGCGCGCACGCCATGGCCAATCCGGCTCGGCTTGAGGATCCTGGCCGTCTCGCGCACATTCTCGGCGCCGTCGAACTCGCCGGCATGGGCGGTCAGGCCGAGACCGGCGTCGCGGGCGATGTCGAAGGCCCGAGCGAAGTCCTGCGGCCGCTCGATCCTCTCGTCCCCGGCCAGGCCGAAGCCGGTGAGCAGCGGCTCGTGCACCGCGTTCGCCGCGGCAAAGCGAGCGGCGGCCTCGACGCGGTCGGCACCCAGATGGCGCACGCCGACGACGATCATCCGCGCCTCGATGCCGGTCGTGCTTGTCGCCCGGCGCACTCCGTCGGCGAGGCCCGCCAGATAGGCTTTGCCCGGCATGCCTGCGCCAGCGGCGTGGTCGGGAGAGATGAAGAACTCGGCATAGACCGCGCCCGAGCGGGCCAGGACTGTCAGATGATCCTCGGCGAGGCGGGCATAGTCGGCCGCATCCCGGAACACCAGGGAGGCACGGTCGTAGACGGCGAGGAAGCTGGTGAAATCATGCCAGACATAGGCGCCGTCGCGGATGATGCCGCCGACGTCGATGCCGTGTTTCCCGGCCAGTTCCAGGACGAGCGCCGGTCGGGCGGCACCCTCGATGTGGCAGTGGAGCTCGGCCATCGGCACCTCGCCGCCGCGCCCGGCGCGGGCGAGGGCAGGGTTGGCCGCCATGCTCAAAGAAAGCTCTCGCCGTGGCGCCCCGCGGGCAGGCCGAGATGCGCCGCGATGCTCTCGCCGATATCGGCGAAGGTCTCGCGGCGTCCGATGGCGCGGGGGGCAACGCCCGGTCCGAAGCCCAGCACCGGCACCGTCTCGCGGGTATGGTCGGTGCCGCGGAAGGTGGGGTCGCAGCCGTGATCGGCGGTGATGATGGCGAGATCGCCTGGCCGCAACCGCGCCTCCAGTTCCGGCAGGCGCGCATCGAACGCCTCGAGCGCGGCGGCATAGCCGGCGACGTCGCGCCGGTGGCCGTAGAGCATGTCGAAATCGACGAAATTGGCAAACACGATATCGCCGTCGCCCGCATCGTCGATCGCGCCCAGCATGGCATCGAACAGCGCCATGTTGCCGTCGCCCTTGCGCACGTCCGAGATGCCCTGATGGGCGAAGATGTCGCCGATCTTGCCGATGGCGATGACCCGGTGGCCGGCGTCGACGGCGCGGTCGAGGATGGTCGGCTCGGGCGGCGGCACCGAATAGTCGCGGCGGTTGCCGGTGCGGCGGAAGGTTTCGGCGGTCTCGCCGACGAAGGGACGCGCGATCACCCGCCCGATATTGAGGGGGTCGACGTGTCGCCGTGCCACGGCACACAGCGCGTAGAGCCGGTCGAGGCCGAAATGGGTCTCGTGGGCGGCAATCTGCAGCACGCTGTCGGACGAGGTATAGAAGATCGGCTTGCCGGTCGCGATGCTCTCCTCGCCGAGCGTGGCGATTATCGTCGTGCCGGAGGCATGGCAGTCGCCGAGAATGCCGGGAATGTCGGTGTCGTCGGCGATCTGCCGGATCAGCGAATCGGGAAAGGCCGGCACCGTGCGCGGGAAATAGCCCCAGTCGAAGGTCACCGGCACGCCGGCAATTTCCCAATGGCCGGACGGGGTGTCCTTGCCGCGGGAGACTTCCTCGGCGCTGCCCCACAGGCCGGCTGGCGATCCGTCGCCATCGCGCCCGGCGGCGTGGAAGAGGCCGAGCCGTTGCATGTTCGGCAGGCTGAGCGGGCCCTGCCTGACCCCGGCAAGGTCGGCGTCGCCGGCTTCGGCGCGGTCGAGAATATGGCCGAACGTGTCGGCCCCTGCGTCACCGAACGCGTCGGCGTCCCTGGCATGGCCGATCCCGAAGGAATCGAGGACGATCAGAACCGCGCGCGTCAAGCTTGTCTCCATGACCCGTTAGCCGGCCCGCCTGGCGCCGGCTGTCCGGTGCCGGCGTGCATACGGTCACGCAGATAGTCGGGGTGGCGACGATTCACAGGGGAAGCCGGGCCTGGCGCCGGCAAAAGCAGCGCCGTGCTACTGCTTGGCGGCATCCATCGCCATGCCCTGGCGCTGGGCATATTGCTGGGCGGCCTGGCCGAAGCTTTCGTCGTTGTCGCCGATGGTGACCGTCGGCTCGCATTTGGGAGCGCAGGCATAGGTGACGCGGCTCGCCTGGCGATAGACGCGCACGGTGTTGTCCTCGAAGCTCTGCACCGCGACCTGCTGGTCCATGATGACATCACCATCCGCATTGAGAATGACGAGGTTGGTGATGCCGTAGCTGCGACCGGTGAGCACGAGGCGGTTCGAGGAGAGGACCGCGACGTCGACGATTGCCGGGTTGCCGACAATCACCGTGGCAGCCGGGTTGTCGATCTGCACGATCCGCGCATGGTCGACCTCGACCGGAAGAACGCCGGTACCGTCGAAGGCGCTTGCGGTGGCGCATGCAGCGAGGACAATCGTCGCAGCCAGTGCGGCGCAAGGGTAGCTGGTCATGTGGCTCATCCCGATCTGCTGCTGGAATCCTCTCTCTTGATAGCCCGGTCTTGGTAAACGCCGGATTAAGCTGCAACCCAAGTAAAGGTGACAATTTTAAGCAAGAACTGAAGGGAAAATAAACCACGCAGCTTAAGAGGATCGCAACCGGACGCCCTTACAAATGGGCCATCCGATCGACGAAGCTGTCGACGGGGATGCTGCTTCAAACGGTTTCTGGAAAACAAGGAGTTCCCAATGTCCAAGCTTTTCGCTCGCTTCGCCAAGGACGAGTCCGGCGCGACCGCCATCGAATACGGCCTCATCGCCGCGATCATGGCCGTTGCTCTCATCGCTGCCTTCCCGTTCGTGACCGGCGGTCTCACCACCTCCTTCACCAACATCGGCACGATGCTCGACTCGACGCCTTCCACCATCAACTAATCGCGCTGCATCTCGCGGTGATGCCGCGTGATTTCAAGATCATCAGGACCGGGACGGAGCGCCTGCTTCGCCCGGTCCTGGATACTGGAGTAGGCGCGTGACGGCCCTTGCGATCCTCGTCATCTTTCCCTTCGCCATGCTCTACGCAGCCGCGTCGGATCTGGTGTCGATGACGATTTCCAACCGCGTCTCCATTCTCCTCGCCCTGGCCTTTCCTGTCGTCGCCTATGCGGCCGGCATGGCGCCCGGCGCGATCGGCGCCCATCTGGGCGTTGGCCTGGTGTGCCTGACCGTCGCCTTCGGCATGTTCGCCGCGGGCTGGATGGGCGGCGGCGACGCCAAGCTCCTGGCCGCCACCGCCGTGTGGTTCGGCCCGACCACCGCGCTCCTGGAATACTTTCTCTTCACAAGCATCTATGGCGGGCTGCTGACCGTCGGTCTGTTGACGGTTCGGAACTTCGTCCAGCCCGTCACCGGCGTCGACTTCGTCGATCGCCTGCTCGACGGCGAAACCGGCATTCCCTACGGAATCGCCCTCGGCCTTGCCGGACTGACCGTCTATTCCGGCAGCGTCTGGATCGACATTGCGGCACGCACCGCCGCGTTCTGAGGGGCGTTCGTCGCAACGAGACAGGTTTCGTTAACCATACATTGAGAGTTTGTCGGCGATAACCGTTGCGAACAGCCGCATGGTCGCGGCCTCGTTTGCGAGGAGTTGCCCGATGAATCTAGCCCGCATGGCAGTTGTGGCGGTCGCTTTGGTCGCAGCGGCGGGTGCGGCATTCGTCGCCTTGAACCTGGAGCCCGAGAAGGTCGAGCCGGTGATCATCACCGCGGCGCCGGCCGAGCCACCGATCAAGCTCGCCGACGTCCTTGTCACGTCCCGCGACCTGTCGATGGGGGAGGCGGTCGACGACGCGCTCGACTGGCAGAGTTGGCCCGAGGACGGCATCGGCCCGACGCTGATCCGCAAGTCCGACCGACCTGACGCGATCGAGAAACTCAAGGGCTCGCTCGCCCGCCAATCCTTCTTTGCCGGCGAACCGGTGCGAGAGTCCAAGCTGATCCGCTCGGACCAGGGCTTCATGTCGGCCGTTCTGCCGGCCGGCAAGCGCGCCGTCGCCGTCCAGATTGCGGCCGAAACGTCGGCCGGCGGGTTCATCCTCCCGAACGATCATGTCGACGTCATCATGACCCGCCGGGTCTCAGGCGCGGAGAACCGCGGCGACCAGGTGTTGACCGAGACCGTGCTGCGCAACCTGCGGGTTCTCGCCATCGACCAGACCATCCAGGAGCAGGACGGCGAGAAGGTCGTGGTCGGATCGACCGCGACCCTTGAGGTCGACCCGGACCAGGCCGAAGCCCTGACCGCCGCCCAGCAGATCGCCGACCGGCTGGTGCTGTCGCTGCGCGCCCTGGCCGATTCCGTCCCGGGTTCTCCAGGCTATGCCGCCTTCCTGCTCGCCCAGGAAAACGCCCAGAACGGCAAGATCCGGGTCGTGCGCTACGGCCAGTCCTCCGAAATCACCACCAAGGAATGACGGGCACATCGATGAACCATTCGAGAGGATCAGACATGCTACGCGCCCGGCTTCGCAAACTGGTGGTCGTCATGGCCGCTGCGTCCACGGCACTTGCGCCGCTCGCGACCTTGCCGGCCCGTGCCGAGCAGACGGTGGTGAATGTCCGGCAGGGCAGCCAGTCCGTCAATCTCGGGCTGAACAAGACCAAGGTCATCGTCCTGGAGGCCGACGCCCACGACATCCTTGTCGCCAATCCGGCGGTCGCCGATGCGGTCACCCGTGACGCACGCCGCATCTACATCTTCGGCAAGCAGATCGGGCAGACGAACATTGTCGTCTTCGACCGCCAGAATCGCCAGATTGCTTCCATCGACCTGAAGATCGAGCGCGACATCACCGGGCTCGAGGCCACGATCCGCAAATACGTCCCGTCCTCGGTGGTCCAGGTCGAGATGCTGAACGACAATGTCGTTCTGAACGGCACGGTGCAGACGCCGCAGGACGCGGCAAAGGTCGAGCGTCTGGCACGGCTGTTCGTGACCGGCGGCGAGGGCACGACCGGCCAGTACATCCAGCAGGCGACCGCATCGGGAGGTGCCGGTGGCGGCGACGGCGACGTCGGCTTTGCCCAAGAGGAACGCCGGCAGAGCCAGATCGTCAATCTCCTGCAGATCCAGGGCGAAGACCAGGTTACGCTGAAAGTCACCGTGGCCGAGGTCCAGCGTTCGGTTGTCAAGCAGCTCGGCTTCAACGGTTCGGCATCCGACGGAATCTCTTACGGCAATATAGACAATCCATTTGGACTCGGGAAGACGATCGCCGACAACATCGTAAGCGCTGCCGGCAGCATTGGCGGCTTCGATGTCGCGGGCCAGCTCAATGCCATGGAACAGGCTGGCGTCATGCGAACCTTGGCCGAACCCAGCTTGACGGCAATTTCGGGTGAGAAGGCCAGCTTCAAAGTCGGCGGCGAGTTCTCGGTTCCCTCGGGCCGCGACGTCACGCAGGAAGTGCCAGAAACACGAGACGTCGTCGGGGTCAATCCGATAACAGGTTTGCCCATCTACAAGACGACTCCGAAAGTTCCGGGATTCGTTACTTATGAGAGCCGCGAGATTGACTACGGCATCGGTCTCGACTTCACGCCCGTCGTGCTTTCTCCAGGCCGCATCAGCCTCAAAATTCGAACCAGTGTTTCTGAACCGACATTCGAGAGTCCGTTCAACATTTCTGGCGACAAGTATGGACCGGGCGTCGGCGTCATCGGCATCAGGAAGCGTCTTGCTGACACGACGGTCGAGCTGCCATCCGGCGGCTCGCTGGTGATCGCCGGGCTGGTGCGTGACGAAGTTCGCCAGGTGATCTCCGGAACGCCCGGGCTGTCGAAGATCCCGGTGCTCGGGACGCTGTTCCGCTCGCGCGACTTCCAGCGCTACGAGACCGAGCTGGTGATCATCGTCACGCCCTATCTGGTGCGGCCGGTTCCGCGCCAGGCGCTGGCCCGCCCGGACGACGGCTTCGCCCTGTCGAGCGACGGTGCCGCCAACTTCCTCGGCCGCGTCAATCGCGTCTACGGCCACATGGAAACCAAGCTGCCGCCCGGCCGGTATCACGGCGTCGTCGGCTTCATCTACAAATGACCGGTTCTGGGAGATCGCAGGTGCAAGACCGTTCGCAGATCATCGGCCGCCGCCGCCCCCGCACGTCCCTGGCCGCGTTGTTGCCGCTGGCCGCGGTGCTCGTCGCCAGCGGCTGTGGCAACATCCACAATGTCGAGGTCGGGTCGATCCCGGACGACTACCGGACGCGGCACCCGATCGTGGTATCGGAGGACCAGGAGGCGTCGGACATCCCGATCGTGATGTCCGACGCCCGCCTGTCCTATGCCAATCGCGGCCGTGTCGAGCATTTCGCCGACCGCTTTCGCGCCTCGGGTGCCGATTCCATCCAGGTGATGCTGCCGACCGGCTCGGCGAACCAGTATGCTGCCGAGCGGGTCTCCCACGAGATCGTCGAAGCGCTCCGTGGCCGCTACATCGAGCGCGACCGCATCTTCGTGCAGCCTTATTCGGCGGTAGGGGCAAGCGGTCCGACGCCGATCCGGCTGGCCTATTCGACGCTGGTCGCCAAGACCGGCCCCTGCGGCCGCTGGCCGGACGATCTGACGGACACGTCGGAAAACAAGAACTACTTCAATTTCGGCTGCGCCAGCCAGCAGAACCTCGCCGCGCAGATCGCCGACCCGCGCGACCTGCTGTCGCCGCGCGGCGTCGATTCCATCGATGCCGGCCGGCGCACCACGGTGCTCGACAATTACCGACGCGGCGAGCCGACGGCGACCCCCGCCGGTTCCAGCGATGTCAATTACTGATGGGAGCCGCGGAAACCATGCAAACTGCTTTGCGCGCTGCGCCGGACGCCTCTCACGACGAAGCCGCCGGGCTCGAGAATGTTCGGCCGATTCCGCGCATCTCCATCCAGGCCTTCTGCGAAAGCGAGGCCGTCGCCAAGCCGATCGAAAATGCCGGCGGGGACCGGCGCATGGCCAAGGCGCACATGCGCGTCAACATGGGCGGCATCCGGGCCGCGGTGGAGCATTTCTCCGGCGCGCCGACGCCCAATCTGGTGATCCTGGAATCGAAGCTTCCGCCGCTGGAACTCATCGCCGAGCTGGAATCCCTGTCGGAGGTCTGCGACCCGGGCTCCAAGGTCGTGATCATCGGCCACTACAACGACGTCGCGCTGTATCGCGACCTGGTGCATCGGGGCGTCTCGGAATATCTGGTCGCGCCGATCTCGATCGCCGACATCATGGCAGTCATCGGCTCGCTGTTCACCGCGCCCGATGCCGAGCCGCTCGGCCGCTCGATCGCCTTTGTCGGCGCCAAGGGCGGCGTCGGTTCCTCGACCATCGCGCACAATCTGGCCTGGTCGATCTCCAAGCTGTTCTCCAGCGACGTGGTGATCGCCGATCTCGACCTGCCCTTCGGCACGGCCAACATCAATTTCGACCAGGACCCGGCCCAGGGGATCGCCGAGGCGGTGTTCTCGGCCGAGCGCATGGACGACACCATGCTCGACCGGCTCCTGTCGAAATGCGCCGAGCATCTGTCGCTACTCGCTGCGCCTTCGATGCTCGACCGGACCTACGACTTCTCCACCGACGCCTTCACGGCGCTGATCGAGACCGCCCAGCGCGGTGCGCCGGTGGTGGCGCTCGACATTCCGCACGTGTGGAACGACTGGACCCGAAGCGTGCTCGCCTCGGCCGACCAGATCGTGATCACCGCCACGCCGGATCTTGCCAATCTGCGCAACGCCAAGAATCTCGTCGACATGCTCGCCAAGCTGCGGCCCAACGACCCGGTGCCGCACCTGATCCTCAACCAGCTGGCGATCCCCAAGCGGCCGGAGATCTCCCCCGAGGAATTTGCCGATCCGCTCGGCCTCGAGCCGATCGCCCAGATCGCCTTCGATCCGCAGGCGTTCGGCAACGCGGCCAATAACGGTCAGATGCTCGCCGAACTCGATGGCAAGCATCCGGCCGTGGAGGCATTCGAGCACGTCGCCCACGTGCTGACCGGACGCAGCACGGCCAAGAAGCCGAAGAAGCAGGGTCTTCTCAACCGGCTGCGCCACAGCGGCAGAGCGACCAGGGAGTAGCGGCAGCGATGTTCGGCAAACGCGGAAGCGAGACCAATACCAGCACCGGCATGGGTCTGTCCTCGACCCTGCCGAAGCCGGCGGCAGCGCCGGTCGCGGCGCCCCCGCCGCGCGAGCCCGTGTCGCGTGCACGCGTGGCCCCGGCGCCCGCGGCCGAGCCTCGGGCACCGGTCGCCAGCGATACCTCGGCGGCGGTGCGGCCGGACAGCTACTACGCCCGCAAGGCCGAAGTGTTTGCCGCCCTGATCGACACGATCGACCTGTCGCAGCTGGCGCGGCTCGACGCCGAGAGCGCCCGCGAGGAAATCCGCGACATCGTCAACGACATCGTCGCGATCAAAAGCTTCGCCATGTCGATCTCCGAGCAGGAGGACATGCTCAGCGACATCTGCAACGATGTCCTCGGCTACGGGCCCCTGGAGCCGTTGCTGGCGCGCGACGACATCGCCGACATCATGGTCAACGGCGCCCGCCAGACCTTCATCGAAGTCGCCGGCAAGGTCCTGGAGACCAATGTCCGCTTCCGCGACAACCAGCAGCTCCTGAACATCTGCCAGCGCATCGTCAGCCAGGTCGGCCGGCGCGTCGACGAGACCTCGCCGATCTGCGACGCGCGCCTGCCCGACGGCAGCCGCGTCAACGTCATCGCACCGCCGCTGTCGATCGACGGCACCAGCCTGACCATTCGTAAGTTCAAGAAGGACAAGCTGACCCTCGATCAGCTTGTCCAGTTCGGCGCGATCTCGCCGGAAGGCGCGCAGATCCTGCAGATCATCGGCCGGGTGCGCTGCAACGTCGTGATCTCCGGCGGTACCGGCTCGGGCAAGACGACGCTGCTGAACTGCCTGACCCGCTACATCGACACCGACGAGCGGATCATCACCTGCGAGGATTCGGCCGAGCTGCAGCTCCAGCAGCCCCATGTCGTGCGGCTCGAGACCCGCCCCCCGAACATCGAGGGCGAGGGCGAGATCACCATGCGCGACCTGGTCAAGAACTGCCTGCGCATGCGGCCCGAACGCATCATCGTCGGCGAGGTCCGCGGACCCGAGGTCTTCGACCTCCTGCAGGCGATGAACACCGGCCATGACGGCTCGATGGGCACGATCCACGCCAACTCGCCACGCGAGTGCCTGAACCGCATGGAATCGATGATCGCCATGGGCGGCTTCTCGCTGCCCTCGCGGACCGTCAAGGAGATCATCGTCGGCTCCATCGACGTGATCGTCCAGGCCGCCCGCCTGCGCGATGGTTCGCGCCGGATCACCCACATCACCGAAGTGCTGGGCATGGAAGGCGACGTGATCACGACGCAGGACCTGTTCGTCTACGACATGAACGGCGAGGACGCCCAGGGACGGATCCTCGGCCGGCACCGCTCGACCGGCATCGGCCGGCCGGCCTTCTGGGACCGGGCCCGGTACTACAACGAGGAGCAGCGGCTCGCAGCGGCCCTCGACGCCGCCGGTGTCGACGAGACGGCGGGGCTCTGACGATGGGCCCGGCTGGCGTTGTCCTGTTCATTCTCCTCTCGACGGTCGCGGCCGGCGGGCTCGCCTTCGCCTTTCTGCAGCCGCGGATCGTCAAGGAACGCAAGGTGGAGAACCGCCGCGCGCAATATACGCGCGACGACAGCGAACGCCGCTCGCTCAAGGTCGCGCGCGACCGGTTGAAGGAGCAGGACAAGCGGCGCAAGACGATCCAGTCGTCGCTCAAGGAGCTCGAATCCCGTCACAAGGAGCGCGACAAGCACACCGGCAAGCTGACCCTGCAGCGCCAGCTCGAACAGGCCGGATGGAAGCTGTCGGTCAAGCAGTTCGTGCTGTTCAGCATCGTGCTGGGCCTGGTCAGCACGATGGTCGCGGCGATCTTCGGTGCGCCGCTCCTGCTGCTCGTCGGCGCCGCCGTCGTCGGCGGGCTCGGTCTGCCGCGCTTCCTGCTGGCGCGGGCGCGCAAGAAGCGGTTCCAGAAGTTCGGCGAGGAGTTTCCCAATGCCATCGACCTGATCGTGCGCGGCGTCAAATCCGGTCTGCCGCTGAACGACACCCTGAAGATCGTCTCCAGCGAGACGATGGAGCCGGTGCGCAGCGAGTTCCGCAAGATCATCGAGAGCCAGCAGATGGGTGTGCCGATCTCCGAAGCGGTCGAGCGGCTCTATCGCAACATTCCCACCTCGGAGGCGAACTTCTTCGCCATCGTCATCGCCATCCAGTCGCAGGCCGGCGGCAACCTGTCGGAAGCGCTCGGCAATCTGTCGGCGGTCCTGCGCGACCGCAAGAAGATGCGGGCCAAGGTCCAGGCGATGTCGATGGAAGCCAAGGCGTCCGGCGGCATCATCGGCGCGCTGCCCGTGATCGTGGCCGGTCTCGTCTACATCACGACGCCCGATTACATCTCCGTCCTGTTCACCTCGGGTACCGGTAATCTGATTCTTGCGGTCTCGGCCGTGTGGATGGCGACCGGCGTCTTCGTGATGAAGAAGATGATCAGCTTCGAGTTCTAGGGCCGACCGGCGCCGGGCCATCAGGCGCAGCCGAAGCGGAAGGTGCAGACGCAGATGAATTCGATGTTCGCGCTACTCGGGATCACCCCGGCGGTCGCCGCCAGCGTGGTCATGGCGATTGCGGTGTTCACCACCTTCATCGCCATCGCCATGCCGATGCTGGCCGGCAACCAGCTCAAGAGCCGGATGAAGGCGGTCGCGCTGGAGCGCGACGAGATGCGGGCGCGCGAACGGGCGCGGATGGCGGCCGAAAACGACCGGGGGCGCTCGGGCCTGCGCCAGCAGGACAGCAAGGGCATCGCCAGCTTGGTCGTCGAGCGGCTCAACCTGCGCAAGGCCCTGGCCGACGACAAGACCGTCTCGAACCTGCGCAATGCCGGCTATCGCGGCCAGCGCCCGCTGACCCTCTTCCTGTTTGCCCGCGCGGTGTTGCCGCTGGTCGTGTTCGCGGTGGCCCTTTTCTATGTCTTCGGTCTCGGCCTCCTCCAGTCGAGTCCGCCGATGCTGCGCGTCGCGATCTGCCTGGGCGTCGCCTATGTCGGCTTCATCGCGCCGGTCCTCTTCGTGCAGAACCGGGCCACCAAGCGCCGGCTGTCGATCACGCGGGCCTGGCCGGACGCCCTGGATCTGCTGCTGATCTGCGTGGAATCGGGCAATTCCATCGAGGCGGCCTTTCGCCGGGTGGCCGAGGAGATCGGCATCCAGTCGATCCCGCTGGCCGAGGAACTGGTGCTCGTCTGCGCCGAACTGTCCTATCTACCGGACCGAAAGGTGGCCTACGACAATCTGGCCGCACGTACGGGCATCGACGGCGTGCGCACGGTCTGCACCGCGCTCGTCCAGGCCGAGCGCTACGGCACGCCACTCGGCACCGCGCTGCGCACGCTGTCCCAGGAAAACCGCGACCAGCGGATGAATCTCGCAGAGAAGAAGGCCGCCGCGCTGCCGCCGAAGCTGACGGTGCCGATGATCGTGTTCTTCCTGCCGGTGCTGTTCGCCGTGATCATCGGACCGGCGATCATCAAGGTCATGGCCGTCCAATAGAACCGCCGGGCAGGGGCCGAGGTCAAACGAAGGGCTGCAACCGAGGTCGTGTTCGCCTCCGGCACGCCGCCGGAGAGTGATCCAGGCAGCCGGCCGAACAGGCTTTCGTGCAGTCTTGGGGATCGCATCGCGGCCCGGTATCACACCAGAAACGAGGAAGGGCGCGGCTGGCCGGCCGCGCCCTTCCTCGCGTGTGTGTGTCGGTGTCGACCGGCCGGTCAGTTCTCGGCGCGGTCCTTGTCCTTGAGCATCGACCAGGTGTCCTGCTGGGACAGCATCGCCTTCAGGAAGGCGACATTGGCCTCCGCCTCAGACGGCGACAATTCGCTGGTGGCGATCTTCTCGGCCTCCTCGAAGCGGCCCTGCAGGCCGACGACCAGTGCCAGGTTCTGGCGCACGCGGCTGTCGCTGCCGGGCTGGGCGGCGGCGGACCGCAGGTAGGATTCGGCCGATTTCAGATCGCTGCCGAGGAGATAGGACATGCCGAGATTGGACAGAATCGTCGGCTCGTTGGGCTGCATGTCCAGCGCCTTGCGGTAAAGCGTGCGCGCGCCGGCCTGCTGGCCCATCTGGTCGAGGATGGCGCCCTCGGCGGAATAGAGGCGCCAGTCCGGATAGTCGGGGGTCTGGGCCCTGCGGATGGTCTCCAGCGCCTTGGGCAGGTCACCGGCAGCCGCCAGGGCCTTGCCGTAGGCAGCGAGAACGTCGCGATCCTTGGAATGGGCGATCGCCATCTGCTGCATCACCGCCAGCGACTGGTCGTTGCGGCCGGCCATCTGCAAGGCTGCGGCATAGGAGAGGCCGGTCGGCTTGTCCTTGGGATTGCGGTCGTAGGCGGCGCCATAGGTGCGGACCGCCGACTGGAGCTCGGTCGAGTTCATCTGCGCCACGGTGCGGCCCTGCGCCGGGCGCTGGATCGAACCGGTGGTCTCGTTGGAGACCGAGCCGCAGCCCTGGACGAGCAGCAGTGCGAGGCCTGCACCGAGGAGCAACCCCTGTTTCGCACGGCGTACCGAACTAGTTCCGCGCCCGACCATGATCTCTCCTGTCCCGCCTGCACGCCGATCCCTGTAAATACGGACCGGCCTTCGAGGATGAGAGTATTTCGTTAACCCTAATGACCGGTTAATCCCGTGTCCGGACGCAACCCAGGAAATGCCCCCGATGACGATCACCCTTTCGAGCGACAATGCCGCGACCGCGCTGCCGGTCTGGACCGCGACCAGAGGCGGCCTCGACGATCTGCCGGAACCGGCGCGGCGCTGGGCGCAGGCGACGCGGTTCACCGCGGACGCAGGCCAGGTGCTGTTCGTGCCGGATGCCGCGGGGGCGACGGCCGGCGCCATCCTGGGCCTTGGCAAGACGGCCGGCACCCGGGAAGGCGAGGCGCAGCGTCGCGCGCTCGCCGCCGGAGCGCTGGCAACGCATCTGCCGTCGGGCGACTGGCGCCTTGCGGAGGCCACCGATCTCGACGGATCGCTTGCCGCGCTTGCCGTCCTTCTCGGCGGCTATCGCTTCGATCGCTATCGCACGGAGGGCAGGAACGAGGCGGGCAAGACCGACATCCGCTTCGGTGCGCCCGCCGGTGTCGACGCCGACGAGGTGCGGGCGCTGGCGGCGGGCGTGTCGCTGACCCGCGACCTGATCAACACGCCGACCAGCGACATGGGGCCGGCGGAACTGGAAGCGGCCGCTCGCGCACTTGCGGGCGAGTTCGGTGCAGCGGTGACGACGATCGAAGGCGACGCCTTGCTGGCCGAAAACCTGCCGATGATCCACGCCGTCGGCCGGGCCAGCGCATCGGCGCCGCGGCTCGTCGACATGCGCTGGGGCCCGGCCGACGGGCCGAAGGTGACGCTCGTCGGCAAGGGCGTGTGCTTCGATACGGGCGGGCTCGACATCAAGCCTGCCTCAGGCATGCTGCTGATGAAGAAGGACATGGGCGGCGCGGCCAACGTCCTCGGCCTTGCCCGCATCATCATGTCCTGCGGCCTGAATCTGCGGCTGCGCGTGCTGATCCCGGCAGTGGAGAATTCGATCTCGGCCAATGCCTTCCGACCCGGCGACGTACTGACCAGCCGCAAGGGCAGGACGGTCGAGATCGGCAACACCGATGCCGAGGGCCGGCTGGTGCTGGCCGACGCCCTGGCGCTGGCCGACGAGGAGGCGCCGCAGCTGCTCATCGACATGGCGACCCTGACGGGCGCTGCCCGCGTGGCCCTGGGGCCGGACCTGCCGCCCTTCTTCACCGACGATGGCGGCTTTGCCGACGAGCTGTCGTCCGCAAGCCTCGCGGTGGCCGATCCGGTCTGGCGCATGCCGCTCTGGGCCCCCTACGCCGCCAATCTCTTCTCGCGCGTCGCCGACATCAACAATGTCACCAGCGATGGCTTCGCCGGGGCGGTGACCGCCGCTTTGTTCCTGCAGGGGTTCGTCGAGAAGGCGCAGAGCTGGTCGCATTTCGACGTCTATGGCTGGCGACCCAAGGCAAGCCCGATCGGACCCGTCGGCGGCGAGGCCCACGCCATCCGGGCGCTCTATCAGGTGCTGAAGGCGCGCTTTCCGCGCGGCTGAGATCCGCACCGGCGGCCGCCTCGTCCGGCGGTCGCCGGCAGCACTGCCCGTGAACCCGAGGACCCCATGACCGAATCCCTCGATCCCCGCCTCAACGCCATGCGCCCCGATCTGGCAGATCGCCGGCTCGAAGGGCAGGTCACGGCGGACCGGTTCGTCGAGGGAGCCTTGCGCCGGATCATTGCCCCGCTCGCGCCGGTGCGCCGACATCCTGCCGGCAACGCGCCGCTCGACACCGAAGCCCTGTTCGGCGAGATCGTGACCGTCTTCGACGAGGACCAGGAAGGCTGGGCCTGGGTGCAGCTTCAGCACGACGCCTATGTCGGCTACGTGCCAAGTGCCGCGCTCGGGGCGCCGGGCGCGTCCCCGACGCATCGGGTCAGCGTGCCGCGGACGCTGGTGTTTCCGGGCTACGACATCAAGCTGCCGCCGCTGCACGACCTGCCGATGGGCGCGAGGGTGGCGGTGGTCGGGGCCGGGGAGGACCACAACGCCTCCTATGCCCGTATCGAGCCGGCCGGCGCCGTCGTCACCCAGCATATCGAGCCGGCCGGCAACGTGGCCGGTGACTACGTCGCCATTGCCGAGCAGTTTCTTGGCGTGCCCTATCTGTGGGGTGGCAAGAGCGCCTCGGGCATCGACTGTTCCGGGCTTGTCCAGATCGCCTGCCAGATGGCCGGGATCGATGCGCCGCGCGACACCGACATGCATGAGCGCGGGCTCGGCACCCGCATTGCCGGCGTCGAGGCCCTGCAGCGCGGCGACCTGGTCTTCTGGAAGGGGCATGTCGGCATCATGCTCGACGGCACACGGCTCCTGCACGCCAATGCCCATCACATGATGACGGCCGTAGAGCCGCTCGCGGCCATGATCGAACGGCTGGACAACAAGGGCGCGCCGGTCACGAGCGTCCGCCGGGTTCGCGCCGCCGGGACGCCGCGATAGCGAACATCCGGTCGCCTCGCGCAAGGGTTATTTGACCTTGAGATCCCAGGGACGTTTCTCGTCTGGCATCACCATCGCGCATGGAGATCCTGTGATGAAGACCACGATGGTTGTTGCAGCCGCATGGCTTGTCGCCCTCGCCGGCGGCGTTGCCGCGCAGGGCATGTCCGATGGGGCAGCCGACGGGTCGGGCATGGATCACGGCGCCATGCATGGCACTGCGACGGAGCACGGCGCCATGGACGAGGCCAATCCGTCGGCCGCGGCATTGGACAGCCCGTCGAGCAAGGCGTTCATCGCGGCCACCGACCGGATGCACGAGGGCATGTCGGTGGCGCTGACAGGCGATGCCGACGTCGATTTCGTGCGCGGCATGATCGCCCACCATCAAGGCGCGATCGACATGGCCGAGGTCGAGCTGGAATACGGCAAGGATCCCGAATTGCGGGCGCTGGCCGAAGCCATCATCACCGCCCAGGAAGCCGAGATCGCCCAGATGAGCGCCTGGCTGGAGCGCAACGCGCGCTGAGCGGCGCCGCCGCTTCAGCCCGTTCCCTCAGTATCCCGCCGCGCGGTCCACCACGCCGCGCAGCGGTTCGCCGCGCTCATGGGCCGCGATCTGCCGCATGACCGCGGGAGCCAGTGCGTCGGGATCTGACACCGCGGCCGCATGGGGCGTGATGAAGACCCGGGGATGGCGCCACAGCGGGTGATCCGACGGCAGCGGCTCGACATTGAAGACGTCGAGCGAGGCTTCCATCAGCGTCTCCTGTTCAAGCGCATCGAGGATCGCGGCCTCGTTCTGCAGGCCGCCGCGCCCGGCATTGATCAGCACCGGCCCGCCCAGCGGCGTCTGCCGCTTGAGCCGCGACAGCAGTCCGGCGTCGATGATGCCGCGGGTCTCGGCGGTCAGCGGCAGCAGCACGACCAGAATGTCGGATGCCGCCAGAAAGCCGTCCAGACCGTCCTGCCCGGCATGGGTGTCGATCCCGTCGATCGCCTTCTCAGTGCGGCTCCAGCCGGCGACCTGGAAGCCGAGGACGCGCAACTTCCGGGCGGCATCCTGCCCGAGTTCGCCCAGGCCCATGATGCCGACGGTGATCTCCCTGGCGGCGGGCTGCATGCGCTCGTGCCAGATCGTCTGGACCTGCTGGGCGCGGTAGGCGCGGCCGCGGCGGAAATGATCGAGCACCCGCCAGACGACATATTCGCTCATCCGGCTGGTGAGGTCTTCGGCGACGATGCGCACCACCGGCACGTCGGGCAGGCCCCGGTCGGCGAAGATGTGGTCGACGCCGGCACCGAGCGAGAAAACCGCCTTCAGGTTGGGCAGGTTCTCCAGAAGGCCCGGCGGCTGCTTCCAGACCACGGCGTATTCGATCGCCGGGTCGTCCGAGCGGGCGGGCTCAAGGACGATGTCGCGGTCGCCGTCGGCCGCTTCCAGCGCGGCGCGCCAGCGCATCGGATCGAAGCCGGTCACGGACAGAAGAATGGTCATCGGTCAGTCCTCGCTGTCGAGCGTGCCCAGAAGTGCCTGGGCGCGCGAGCGGCCGAGCCGCGCGAACCAGTGGGTGCAGGCGATCAGATAGCCGTTCTCCACGCGCCGCTCGTCGACCGCGGCGATCAGGTCGTCGACCCTGGCAAGGATCGGCCGGATGTCCTCGTCCTCGTCGGCATTGCCGGCAGAGCTCGCCAGGTTCGACGCGTCCACCAGGGCCAGGAAGATGGTCGCGTGTTCGTCGGTCAGGCCGGGCGCCGCCAGCATCCGGAAGCAGCTCTCGATGGCCTGGGGCGCCAGGCCCGTCTCTTCGGTCAGCTCGCGTTCGGCGGCCGCCTCGTCGGATTCGCCCTCGTCGACCATGCCAGCCGGCAGTTCCAGCGCCGCGCCGCATTCGGTCTTGAGTGCCGCGGCCAGCCGGAACTGGCGAATGACGACGATGGAATCCAGCACCGGGTCGTAGGGAATGATGACCACGACCGAGCCGGTGTGGAGATATTCGCGGCGCACCGGGCCGATCATGCCCGCGCCGTCGAGGCTCGCATGGCGCAGGGTCGCCGCCTTGAAATCGCGGAACCCGCCATGCAGCAACTCGTCGCTCACGAGCTCCGTCTCGATCGGCTGGTCGTCGAGCCTGTCGCGATAGTGACCTGTACTCATTGCGATACGATTCCCGTCGGTGCGGCCTTGATGTCGAAAGCGGCGGCCATCAGCGCCTTCGTGTAGTCGGTCTGGGGGCGGTCGAAGATCTGCTCGGACGGTCCGCGCTCGACCACCACGCCGTTGCGCATGACGATCACCTCGTTGGCCAGCGCCCGCACGACGCGCAGATCGTGGCTGATGAACAGATAGGCCAGATTGTGCTTCTTCTGCAGGTCGCGCAGGAGGTCGACGACCTGGGCCTGGACGCTCATGTCGAGGGCCGAGGTCGGCTCGTCCAGCATCACGAAGCGCGGATTGAGCACCATCGCCCGGGCGATCGCCACGCGCTGGCGCTGACCGCCGGAGAATTCGTGCGGGAAGCGGAAGCGGGTCGCCGGGTCGAGGCCGACTTCCTCCAGCGCGGTGACGACGCGGGCGTCGCGCTCACGGGCCGACAGCCGGCGCTCGTGGATTTCCAGGCCCTCGGCGACGATGTCGGCGATGGGCATGCGCGGCGAAAGCGAGCCGAACGGGTCCTGGAAGACGATCTGCAGGCGCTCGCGCAGCGGCTTCATCGCCTTGAAGGAGCGTTCGTCGATCCGTGCGCCATCGAAGCGGATCTCCCCCGTCGAGCCGATCATCCGGCACAGCGCCAGGCCGAGCGTCGTCTTGCCGGAGCCCGATTCGCCGACGACGCCGACCGTCTGGCCGGCGCGCACGATCAGGTCGATGCCGTCGACCGCCTTCACATGGTCGGTGGTGCGCCGGAAGAAGCCGGTCTTGATCGGGAACCAGACCTTGAGGTCCTTGGCTTCCATCACCGCCGGCGCGTTCGAATTGGCCGCCGGGGGCTGGCCCTTCGGCTCGGCGGCCAGCAGATGCCGGGTGTAATGGTGCTCGGGCGCCTCGAAGATGCGTTTCGTCGGGCCTTCCTCGACGATCTTGCCCCGATACATCACGCAGACCCGGTCGGCGATGGCGCGCACGATGCCCAGATCGTGGGTGATGAACAGCATCCCCATGTTCTGGCGGGTCTGCATGACCTTCAGGAGTTCGAGGATCTGCGCCTGGACCGTCACGTCGAGGGCCGTGGTCGGCTCGTCGGCAATCAGCAGGTCCGGCTCGTTGGCCAGTGCCATGGCAATCATCACGCGCTGGCGCTGGCCGCCGGACAATTGGTGCGGATAGGCGTCGAGCCGCTTCTCGGGCTCGCGGATGCCGACCTGATGCATCAGTTCCAGCGTGCGCTCGCGCGCCTGCTTGTCGCGCATGCCCCGGTGCAGCTTCAGCACCTCGCCGATCTGCCGCTCGATCGTGTGCAGAGGATTGAGCGAGGACATCGGCTCCTGGAAGATCATCGAGATGCGGTTGCCGCGCACCCGGCGCAGATCGCTCTCGTCGTCGTCGAGGAGGTTCTCGCCGTTGAACATCACCCGGCCGCCCGGATGGCTGGCCGCGGGATAGGGCAGGAGCTTGAGGATCGACAGGGCCGAGACCGACTTGCCGGAGCCGGATTCGCCGACCAGCGCAACGGTCTGGCCCCTGGCGATGGAGAAGGAGACGTCGTCGACGGCAAGCTGCGTCCTGCCGCCCTGGGTGAAGGCGACCGACAGATTCTCGACGGACAGCAGCGTTTCCTGCGGCGCGGGGGGCTGGGCGGCTGTGGCGGTCGGGCTCAAGTGGAGATTCCTTGTTCCGGCGTCATCGCGTGGACGGTGCGGCGGCGCTGCGGGCCGGCTGGTGACAGGGGGCGGCATCCGGAGCGCCATGATGATCGCCGCCATCGTCGGCACAGACACCGCGCTCGATCTCGACCGTTGCGTGGCCGATGGCGAAGCGACGGCTGAGCTCGGCCTTGATGGAACGGGTGATCGCGGTGCCGTCGGCCCCGTCCGCGATGCAGGCGTGTAGCGTGGCGACGGTGCGCTCGGGCGTGATCGACCAGGCATGGACATGGTGGACCTCGCGCAGGCCAGGCACCGAGGCGACGAGATGCGGCTCGACCTCGGAGATGTCGATCCCGCCGGGGGCGCCCTCCAGCAGGACGTGGCCGGCGTCGCGGACCAGCCGCCAGGCCGAGACGAGAATGATCACCGAGACCAGCACCGACAGGATCGGATCGATGGGCGTCCAGCCGGTCCACAGGATGACGATCGCCGCAAGGATCGCGGCCACCGAGCCGAGGAGATCGCCCAGCACATGGAGTACCGCGCCGCGGATGTTGAGGTTCTCGCGGTCGGCGCCGTGGAGCACGAGGAAGACGCCGATGTTGACCACCAGCCCGGCGACGGCGACCGCCATCATGGTGCCGCCGAGGATCGGGCTCGGCGCCTGCAGCCGGTGGAAAGCCTCGTAGATGATGACGGCGGCGATCAGGAAGAGCGCCAGGCCGTTGACGAAGGCCACGAGCACCTGGAAGCGGTCGTAGCCGAAGGTGCGGCGCGCGTCGCTGGGCTTGCGCGCGAGCCGGAAGGCGAACCAGCCGAGCGCCAGGGCGGCGAAGTCGGTCAGCATGTGCCCGGCATCGGCCAGCAGCGCCAGCGAGCCCGAGACGATGCCGCCGACCACCTCGGCGGCCATGAACAGGCCGGTCAGGACTGCCGCGACGGCGATCCGCGTCTCGTTGGCGCCCGCCGCATGGCCGGTAAAGCCATGGGAATGGTCGTGGCCGCCATGGTCGTGATGGGAATGATTGCTCATGCCGTCGTCTCCGGCGGAGGGCCGGCAGCAGTTCGACGGCACCCGCGTGCGGGAAGCGTGGTTGGCGCCGACATCGACCTCACCCGAAGCTCTTGCGGGGATCGAAGGCGTCGCGGACCGCCTCGCCGACGAAGACCAGCAGCGACAGCATCAGCGATATCACGAAGAAGCCGGAGAAGCCGAGCCAGGGCGCCTGCAGGTTGTTCTTGCCCTGGGCCAGCAGCTCGCCCAGCGAGGGCGAGCCCGGGGGCAGGCCGAAGCCCAGGAAGTCGAGCGAGGTGAGTGTGGTGATCGAGCCGTTGAGGATGAAGGGCAGGAAGGTCAGCGTCGCCACCATCGCATTGGGCAGGAGATGGCGGGTCATGATCGTCCAGTCACCGACGCCCAGCGCCCGCGCGGCATTGACGTATTCGAAGTTGCGGGCGCGCAGGAACTCGGCCCGCACCACGCCGACGAAGGCCACCCAGGAGAACAGCAGCATGATGCCGAGCAGGACCCAGAAGCCCGGCGGCAGGATCGCGGCGATGATCAGAAGCAGATAGAGCACCGGGATCGACGACCAGATCTCGATGAAGCGCTGGAACAGAAGGTCGAGCCACCCGCCGAAATAGCCCTGCACGGCGCCGGCCGCCACGCCGATCACCGCCGAGGCCGCCGTCAGGATCAGCCCGAACAGCACCGAGATGCGGAAGCCGTAGATCAGCCGCGCGGCAACGTCGCGCGCCTGGTCGTCGGTGCCCAGCCAGTTCATGTTGCCGAAATTGCAGTTCGGGTCCTCGACGCCGAGCGGATAACGCTGGCAGCGCTCCGCCTCGGTGAATGTCCAGGAGGGCGCGGAGGGGGCCGGCGTCGGGATGGCGTTGTTGACGGTCTGGTAGGAATAGCGGATCGGCGGCCAGATCGCCCAGCCATTGGCCGCAATCTCGTCCTGCACGAAGGGATCGCGATAATTGGTCACCGGCAGGAAGCCGCCGAACACCTCCTCCGGATAGTCGACGACGATCGGGTAGTAGAACTCGCCCTTGTACTCGACGAGGAGCGGCCGGTCGTTGGCGACGAGTTCGGCAAGGCCCGTCACGACGAACAGGACGAGGAAGATCCAGAGCGACCAGAAGCCCCGCCGATTGGCCTTGAAGTTGTGCCAGCGGCGCAGGTTCAGCGGCGACAGGCGCGGGCGTTTCGTGGTCTGCGATTCCGGCACCATCTGCGCGATGCCGGCGGTCTGCTCGCGCGCGATGTCGGCGGCACGTTCCTCGGGGGTCGTACGGTCGCGCTTTTCGGCGTCGAGGCGGTCCTTCAGTGCGTCGTCCATCGTCACACCTCCCGCTTCTCGAAATCGATCCGGGGATCGATCCAGGTGTAGGTGAGATCGGAGAGCAGCGTGGTCACCAGCCCGAGCAGCGAGAAGATGTAGAGGGTACCGAACACGACCGGATAGTCCCGCTGGTAGATGGATTCGAAGCCGAGCAGGCCGAGACCGTCGAGCGAGAAGATCGTCTCGATGAGCAGCGAGCCGGCGAAGAAGGCCGAGATGAAGGCGCCGGGGAAGCCCGCCACGATGATCAGCATGGCATTGCGGAAGACATGGCCGTAGAGCACGCGCCGTTCGGACAGGCCCTTGGCGCGGGCTGTCGTCACATATTGCTTGCGGATCTCGTCGAGGAAGGAATTCTTGGTCAAAAGCGTCGTCGTGGCGAAGGCCGAGAGCGACAGCGCGATCAGCGGCAGCGTCAGGTGCCAGAAATAGTCGGGAATGGTGCGGGTGACGCAGGCCTTGAGATCGCCCGCCGGCGACCAGAATGCGCACCAGTCGCCGCGCACCCCGTCGGACAGGAGGCCGCGGAGCGGGAACCAGTCATAGAACGAGCCGCCGGCGAACAGGACGATCAGGATGATGGCGAAGAGAAAACCCGGGATCGCATAGGCGACGATGACGATGCCCGAGGTCCAGACGTCGAAGCGCGAGCCGTCGGTCAGGGCCTTGCGGATGCCCAGGGGGATCGAGATCAGGTAGGACAGGAGGGTGATCCACAGGCCGAGCGAGATCGACACCGGCATCTTCTCCAGGATCAGCTCCCAGACCGAGACGGAGCGGAAATAGCTGTCGCCGAAATCGAAGCGGACATAGTTCCAGAGCATCAGCCCGAAGCGCTCCAGCGGCGGCTTGTCGAAGCCGAACTGCTTCTCCAGACGCTCGATGAAGGCGGGATCGAGGCCCTGGGCGCCGCGATAGCCGGAATTGTCGCTGCCGCCGCTCGAGCCCGAGCCGAAATCGCCGCCGCCGCCGGACACCCGGTCCATGGCGCCGCCGGCCTCGCCCTGCAGGCTGGCGATGACCTGTTCGATCGGCCCGCCGGGGGCGAACTGGATCACCAGGAACGAGATGGCCATGATGCCGACGAGGGTCGGGATCATCAACAGGATGCGGCGGAGGATATAGGAGCCCATGGGCGGGTAATCGTCTCCGAGATGCAGTTGTGCCGCCCAAGGGGCGGCAGGCGTTTCCGGCCGGTTCCGGTGATAGCGCGGGCGCGCCGCGATCGCAAAAGCGTCGCGATCCGCCCGTCACCGGCGTGCCGGGCCGTGTTTCAGCTGCGGCCCAGCGCCTTCGCCTTCTCCGCGTCGTACCACCATAGAGTCTCGACGGGCCACGCATAGTCCGGCTTGTCTTCGCGAAAGCCGAAAATGTCCCAGAAGGCCGCGCGATGCCCGTCGGCGGTGATGTTCGGCAGCCAGTCGAGCCGCCAGCGCAGCACCCGGTCGATGGCGCGCAGTGCCGTGACCAGCTCGTCGCGGTTCGTAGCACTCGCGGCATGTTCGATCAGCGCGTCGACGCCCTCGCTGGCCATGCCCGGATAATTGTAGGCGCCCGGCCGGTCGACGGCGTCGCTGCCGAAGAACAGCGACAGGCTTTCGCGCGTCGGGGTGGCGCCGAGGCTGAAGGCGGCGAGCACCATGTCGTAATCGTAGCGGTTCAGCCGCTCCTGATACTGGGCCGGGTCGACCAGCCGCAACGAGGCGTCGACGCCGAGCGTGCGCAGCGTGTCGATGAACTTGGCGTAGACCCGCTCCTGCTCCTGGCCGTAGGTCAGATATTCCAGCCGGAAGGGCTCTCCGGACGCGTCGACCAGCCGGTTGCCGTCGCGGCGCCAGCCGGCTTCGGCGAAGAGCTGCGACGCCTCGCGCAGGAGCCGCCGGTCGCGGCCGGAGCCGTCGCTGACCGGCTGCACCCAGACCTCGCCGAAGACCTCCTCGGGGATGCTGGCGCGCAGCGGTTCCAGCAGCGCGAGCTCGGCCTCGGACGGCGTGCCGGTGGCGACGAATTCCGAACCCTGGAAGGGCGAGTTGGAATGGACGCGCTGGCCGAACAGCAGGTTGGCGTTCGTCCATTCGAAGTCGAAGCACATGTTGATGGCGCGGCGGATGCGGGCGTCGGCAAACCGCTCGCGGCGCTGGTTGAGCGCCCAACACTGGAAGCGGGGCCGCTTTTCGGACGGAAATTCGCGCTTGACGACGTCGCCGCGGCGGACCGCCGGAAAGTCGTATTCGGTCGCCCAATCCTTGGTCGTGAATTCCTCACGAAAGGTGATCAATCCCTTCTTGAAGGCTTCCAGCGCCGGCTGGCGATCGCGGAAGAAATCGATCCGCAGCGTGTCGAAATGCCCGAGTCCGCGGGCAAAGTTCATGTCCTTCGCCCAATAGTCAGGGCGTTTGACATATTCGATATAGCGGCCGAATTCGTGCCGGCCGATCGTATAGGCCCCGCTGCCCGGAATCGGCTCGGCGCTGACCGTGGCGAGATCCCGTCCGGCAAAGAAGGCGCGCGGCAGGATCGGCATGCCGAGCGCGCTGAGCGCATCCTGGTAGCTCTGGGAGCCGGAAAAGGTGATGCGCACCGTGGCCGCGTCCTCGGCAACGGTTTCCGCCACCTTGCGCAGCGCCACCTGCAGGCTCGGATGCCCGAATTCCTGCAGGGTCTCGTAGGAAAAGACCACGTCGTCGGCGGTGACCGGCTCGCCGGTGGAAAAGCGCGCCTCGGGCCGGATGCGGAAGATGAAGCTGTTGCGGTCGTCCGACAGCGTGACGCTCTCGGCAAGGGCGCAATAGATCGCGTCGGGTTCGTCCATGGAGGCGACGACGAGCGAATCGTAGAGCTTTTCCATGCGCGGCGGGGCGTTGCCCTGCAGCACGAAGGTGTTGAGGGTGTCGAAGGTCTGGGGCGACTGGTTGAACAGCCAGTTGGAGACCGCCAGGTTCATCTGCCCGCCGGCCGGCGCGTCCGGGGTCGCATAGGCGAAATGGTCGAAGTCGGGCGGATATTTCAGGTCGCCGAAGGCCGACAGGCCGTGCAGCGGCGTCCCTGTCGCCACTTGCGCGAAGGGTCGGCCGGGCAGCATCGCCGCGGCGCCGGCCGCGAGCATCATCTGCCCGAAGCTCCGGCGCGTGAGATAGGAGAGCGCCGTCGCCATCAGTTCGCTGCGGCCTTCTCGGTTTCGGCGGATTTCGTCCACCAGGAGAAGGGATCGATCCCGTTATAGGCGGGGCCCTTCTCGGGCATCTGCAGCTTGTCCCAATAGGCCAGCCAGTCTTCCGCCTTGTACCATTGCGGGATGACGTAATACTCCCACAGCAGGACCCGGTCGAGCGCCCGCGTCGCGGCGACGAGGTCTTCGCGGCTCGGCGCATAGACGATGTCGTTGATCAGCTGGTCGATGGCCGGGTTCTTGATGCCGGAATAATTGCGGCTGCCCGGCGCGTCGGCGGCGGTCGTGCTCCAGAAGTCGCGCTGCTCGTTGCCCGGCGACAGGGACTGGCCCGGATAGCGCAGGCCCGCCACTTCGAACTCGAAGTTGTTCATGCGCTCGATATACTGGTTGGTGTCAACGATGCGGACCTCGGTCTGGATGCCGAGCCGGTTGAGCTGGCGGGCGAGGGGCTCCAGCGTGCGGGTGTCCATCGGGTCGTTGCCCAGGAACTCGATGGTGAAGGGCGCGCCGGTCTCTGCATCGACCAGCGTCGTGCCGCGCAGTTCGTAACCGGCTTCCTTGAGGAGGCCGAGCGCCTCGCGTAGATAATTGCGCGCGGCGCCGGGGTCGTTATAGGTCGGCAGCGCGAATTCCTCTGTGAAGACCTCCGCGGGGATCTGCCCGCGCAGCGGCTCCAGATAGGCCAGTTCCCGCTCGCTCGGCAGGCCCTTTGCCGCCAGTTCGCTGTTCTCGAAATAGCTGTGCATGCGCTCGTAGAGGCCGAAGAACAGCGTGCGGTTCATCTCCTCGAAATTGTAGGCCAGCGTCAGCGCCTTGCGCACCCGGCGGTCCTGGAACTTCTCCAGCCGGTTGTTCAGGACATAGGCCTGCATCGACTGCACCTGGCCGCTGTCGATGGTCTTGCGGATGACGCGCCCGTCATTGACGGCGGGAAAGTCGTAGCCCTCGGCCCAGCGGCGGGACATGTTCTCCAGCCGCCAGTCGTCGAGACCGCCCTTCTTGAAGGCCTCCCATGCGGCATTGGCGTCGCGCAGATAGACGTAGCGGATCTCGCCGTAATTGTAGCGGCCGACTCGAGTCGGGTTGTCGAGCCCCCAATAGTCGGGGACGCGCTCCCAGGTGATCGACTGGCCAGTGTCGTAGGCCTTGATGCGATAGGGGCCGGAGCCCATCGGAATCTCGGAGGTCGGCTGGGTGATGTCGCGCGTCTTGCCGCTGGCATCGGTGCCTTCCCACCAGTGCTTCGGCAGGATCGTCAGGTCGCCGACGATGTTGGGCAGTTCGCGATTGCCGGTCTGGTCGAAGGTGAAGGTCACCTCGTGCTCGCCGGCCTCCTCGGCCGAGACGATGTTCTTGTAGTACGCCGACCATTGCGGATGCAGCTCGGTCAGCGTCTCGAAGCTCCAGATCACGTCCTCGACCGTGATCGGTTCGCCGTCGTGCCAGCGCGCGTCGGGGTTCAGGCGATAGGTCACCGAGGAGAAGTCAGCCGGATGGCGCACGGCTTCCGCGATGAGGGCATGGGCGGTGCCCGGCTCGTCGGGCGACTGCTCCATCAGCGTGTCGTAGAGGAGGCCGCCGCCGAAGGTCGCCAGACCCGCCGCCGGCGTGCCGCGCACGATGAACGGGTTGAAGCTGTCATAGGAGCCGATGGCGATCTGGTTCAGCGTGCCGCCCTTGGGCGCATCGGGATTGACGTAGTCATAATGGGCGAAATCGTCGGGATATTTCGAACGCTCGATCAGCGACGAGGATTCGTGCCATTCGCCGCCGTCCTGGGTCTGCGCATTGCCTGCCGTCTCTGCCGCTCCGGTCTGCGCCGACGGATCGGGCTGCGACACGCCATCCTGGGCGAAGGCCGGCGCGCCGATCGCTGCGGTGGCAAGGCTGGCAGCAAGGGCAAGGCGGACGAAACGGTTCGGCAACGACAAGGGCGGCCTCCATGCAATGGGCGGGCATTGTCCCGCGATCGAGTCTGACGGCCAGTCTAGGGAAGGGGCACGGGTAAAGTCACGTGACGAAAGCGTAATCGAGCGCGGTGTCCGTGCATGGGAGGCGTCCCGGCGAGAACTATGGAAATGCGACCGCCAGAACGAACGAAGCCCCGGCGGGTGGCCGGGGCTTCGTCGATGTCATCGCGAGGATGGTGCGGTGTCAGTTGTCGGTGGTGGCGCCGTTCTCGTCGAAGGTGGCGAGATAGGCGATGACGTTGGCGAGGTCCTCGGGCTTCTTCAGGCCGGGGAAGACCATCTTGGTGCCCGGCACGAGGGCGCGCGGGTCTTCCAGCCATGCGGTCAGCTGCTCGACGTCCCACGTCGGCTGCGTGCCTGCATATTCCTGCAGCGCCGGCGAGAAGTTGTAGCCCTCGACCGATGCGACGGCCTCGCCGACAATCCCGTTCAACTCGGGTCCGATCTTGTTCTGGGCGCCTTCGCCGACCGCATGGCAGGCCATGCACTTGCGGAACACCGACTTGCCGGCTGCCGGATCGCCGGCAATTGCGGCCGGCTCGGCCGCGGCGACCTGGGTCTCCGCCGCGCCTTCGGCCGGTGCGGGGGCCGCTGCTTCTTCGGCAGGGGCAGCCGCGGGCGCAGCAGTTTCTTCGGCCGGAGCCGCCTCGGCCGCAGGCGCTTCCTGGCTTTCGGGCTGGGTAGCGGCGGCATCCTGCGGCTGATCGGCGGCAGGCGGGCTCGGGCGCTGCTCTTCGGTCATCGTCGGGGCCTGGTCGGCGCCCGCCTGAGGCGCCGGCTCGGCATCGACCGTGGCGCCGGCCTGGGCGCTCGATTCGGCGCCGGCAGCCGGGTCCGTCTGCGTGGTCGCGTCAGCATTCGCCGTCGTGTCTTCGCCTGCAGGCGCGTCTGCGGCCGGAGCCTCTGCGGCGGCGCCCTCGGCAGGCGCTGCTGCGTCGGCGGGTGCATCGGCAGGAGCCTCAGCCTCGGCAGCGCCCTCTGCGGGAGCCTCGGGCAGCGGTGCCGGGCTGTCGGCCTGCTCGCGCAGATAGGCGATGAGGTTGGCGCGGTCCTCCGGATCTCTCAGGCCGGCGAAGGCCATGATCGTGCCGGGCACGTAGCCCTTCGGGTTTTCCAGGAAGCCGTTGAGGTGCTCATAGTCCCAAGCGACTTCGCCACCCTCGGAGAAGTCCTGCATGGCGGCCGAGTAGCCGAAGTCGGGGACCGAGGCGACCGGACGCATGACCACGTCCCACAGAGCCGGGCCGACCTTGTTGGCGCCACCCTGCTCGATGCTGTGGCAGGCCGTGCATTTCCTGAACTGCGAGGCGCCGGCCTCGACATCCGCGGTCTGGAGCAACGCGGCGATCGGCGGAGCTTCCGCCGCGGCGGGAGCAGCCTCGCCACCTTCGCCGGGTTCGGCTGCCACGATCTCGTAGCCCGGCACTTCCGGCGCTTCTGCGTGGAACAACGCTTCCGCCAGCAGGCTGCCGCCGAACAGGACGAAGATGGTCCCGAGCACGGCTCCGATGATCTTGTTGGCCTCGAACGAATTCATGAGCGGGAGGGCTCCCTCTGCAAGCAGGGCACCCGATGCCGCCGCTTTCTGTCTGACTAAAACGCGCGGAACCTAAGTCTTTTGCGGTTTCAAGGCAATATCTGTAAGAGGCGGTTCCACCGCGCCTTTTGTCATCCCGCGCCGCTGCAGACAAGCACTTTGCGGCTTCACATTCCGGTTCCTTCCACGTCATGTCGATCCTCGTCCTCATTCCCGCGCGGCTCGCCTCGACCCGCCTGCCCCGGAAAGCCCTCGCCGATATCGCCGGACGGCCGATGATCGTGCGTGTCGCCGAGCGCGCCTCGGCCGCCGATATCGGCCGCGTGGTCATCGCCACGGATTCGCAGGACATCCGCGATGCGGTGACCGGCGCGGGCTACGAGGCGGTGATGACCTCGATCGAGCACCAGTCGGGTTCGGACCGGATCTTCGAGGCGCTGCAGGGCCTCGATCCGGAAGGGGCGGTCGAGACCGTGGTCAACGTCCAGGGGGACCTGCCGACGATCGAGCCGGAAGCGATCCGCCAGGTGCTGGCGCCGTTCGAGGATCCGCGCTGCGACATCGCGACGCTCGGCGTCGAGATCACCGATTCGCAGGAGAAGACCAACCCGAACGTGGTCAAGATCGTCGGCTCGCCGAACGGACCATCGCGGCTGCGCGCGCTCTATTTCACCCGCGCCACGGCGCCGTGGGGCGAGGGGCCGCTGTTCCATCACGTCGGCCTCTACGCCTATCGGCGCGCCAGCCTGGAGCGCTTCGTCGCGCTCGGCCCCTCGACGCTGGAGATCCGGGAGAAGCTGGAGCAGCTGCGGGCGCTGGAGGACGGCATGCGGATCGATGCCGAGATTGTCGACACCGTGCCGCTCGGCGTGGACGGGCCGGACGATCTGGCGCGGGCGCGCAGCATGTACGGAGTGACGCCATGAGCGCGGACCGCCTGAAGATCGCCTTCCAGGGCGAGCCGGGAGCCAATTCCGACATGGCCTGCCATGCGGTGCGGCCGGACTACGAGCCGCTGCCATGCCCGTCCTTCGACGACGCCTTCGACGCGGTGCGCTCGGGCGAGGCGGCACTGGCGATGATTCCGATCGAGAACACGCTGGCCGGCCGGGTCGCCGACATCCATCACCTGATGCCCGATTCGGGGCTGCAGATCGTCGGCGAATATTTCATGCCGATCCATTTCCAACTGATGGTCCTGCCGGGCGTCGCCCGCGACGAGATCCGCACGGTGCAGAGCCACATCCACGCGCTCGGCCAGTGCCGCCGCTACATCCGCGGCAATGGCTGGAAGCCGGTCGTGGCCGGCGACACGGCCGGCGCGGCGCGGGAAGTATCGCAGGCCGGCGACCGGAGCCGGGCGGCCCTGGCGCCGGAACTGGCCGCCTCCCATTACGGGCTCGACATCATCGAGCGCAATGTCGAGGATTCGGCCAACAACGTGACGCGCTTCGTGATCCTGTCGCGGCCCGGCGCCCAGCCGACCGATCTGTGGGCGCCGGCCGGGCGGCACACGGTCACGACCTTCGTCTTCGAGGTGCGCAATCTGCCGGCGGCGCTCTACAAGGCGCTCGGCGGGTTTGCGACCAACGGCGTCAACATGACGAAGCTGGAGAGCTACCAGCTCGGCGGCCAGTTCATTGCCACCCAGTTCTATGCCGACGTGGAGGGCCATCCGAGCGACGATTCGCTGCGCCTGGCCCTGGAGGAACTGGCGTTCTTCACCCGCAAGGTGACGATCCTGGGCGTCTACGAGGCCGCCCCCGACCGCCTGAACGCGGCGATGTCCGGCCCGGCGGGCGAGTAGCCCCCGGCGCCGGCAGGCTCAGACCTCGCCGTCGGCAAACGCCTTGATCAGGTGGTGGGCGATGGCGAAGCGCCCGGGCAGGGCCAGGCCGTCCGGATGGGTCTTGGCGAGCATCGCCCGGACCTCGTCGCGGCCGAACCAGCGGCAGGCTTCCAGTTCGTCGCTGTCGAAATCGATCGCGAAACTGTTGGCCAGGGCAATGCAGCCGATCATCAGGCTGCCGGGAAATGGCCAGGGCTGCGAAGCCAGATAGCGCACCGTCGCGACGGTGAGGCCCGATTCCTCCAGCGTCTCGCGGCGGACCGCCGCCTCCACCGTCTCCCCGGCCTCGACGAAACCGGCGAGGCAGGACCAGAAATCCGGCGGGAAATGCGGCTGGCGGCCCAGCACGCAGCGACCATTGCCGTCATGGACCAGCATGATGGTCACCGGGTCGGTGCGCGGGAAGACGACGTCTTCGCAGCGCGTGCAGCGGCGCCGATACCCTGCCGCTTCCGATCGGGTGGGGCCGCCGCAGCGGGCGCAGAAGCCGTTGCGTGCATGCCAGCCCAGCAGGTGAGCGGCCTGGCCGAGCTGGCCTTCGGTGTCGGGGTCGAGACGGGCGCCCATGGCAAGCGAGCGCAGGTCGTTTTCCTCCAGTCCCTCGCCCGGCAGGTCCGCTGGTGCGCTCGCCGCCAGGACCGGACGGCCGTCGGGCTCGAAGCCGAGCAGGATGCAGGTGGCGAAATCGGCGCCGAACCCTTCCACCTCGGTTCGGGCGAAGCCGACATCGAGCGCCGTGCCGACCGTCCGGCAGAGCCATTTGCCGCCAGGCGTCGCCAGGAAGATCCGGGCCCCGGCATGATCGAGCGCCGCAGCAAGGCTGTCGTCGGTGCGCCGCTCGCCGTCGCGCCACAGCGTGTTGCCGGTAAAGCCGGTCCGGGCGCTCATCTCGGCCGCCAGGGAGGCCGCGGCGCGCTGGTTGTCATCTTTCAAGGGTCGCTCTTTCGATTGTCCGCAGATTCATGCCGGCAGGATCGCGCGCCGCATCTCGTCGGCGAATCGTTCGGCTTCGCCCGCATCATAGGGCACCGGCGTGCCATGTCCCCAGACCGGACCGGGCCAGTTGGGGTCGCCCCTGCGCCGCGCGACGACATGCAGGTGAAACATCGGCACGATATTACCCAGCGTGCCGAGATTCATCTTGTCGGCGCCGACGGTGGTCTGCAGCGTCTTGGCGACAAGGCCCATCTCGAAGGTCAGCATGGTCTGGTCGAGCGGTGTCAGTTCGTGAAACTCGGTGATGCCGAGACGCTGGGGCACCAGGATCAGCCAGGGCCAGCGGCTGTCGTTCATCAGGCGAAGGTCGCAGAGACCGAGCTGGCTGATCGCAATCGTGTCCCTGGCAAGACAGGGGTCGAGTTGGAAGGCTCGCATCAATTCCGATCCTCGATTGGGGGTGCCCGTCTTGCAATTAGGGCACGTATCGCAGATATGGAGCGTGGGAGGTTGGTGGTGGACGCGCCACTCGCCAACCGGGTCAGGTCCGGAAGGAAGCAGCCCCAACGAGCTTCGGCACGGGTCATCGTGCCAGCCTCCCACCAATTCCCTTTCGCCATCACGATCCGCACGAGCGCGCAGCCCCCGGCCGCGCCCGTGGCGGGTTGCCATGCGCCGATCAGTACAGGCGCAGAAGCACTGGCAGATAGCCGCTCGTCTGCAGCATCTCGACGGTTTCGAAGAAGGGCACGGCGAGGAAGAACACCAGCCCGTCCATCAGGGTGCGATAGACCAGCCTGGTATCGAGGGTGATCCGACGGACATCCTGGTAGAGGGCGAGCTTTGGCAGGAACCGCGGGACGCGGGCTGCATAGCGGTCGAAATCTGTGCCGAAGATGCCGCGCAGATAGCTCTCCTCGCGCAGGATCACCACCCGGAACGCGGCGGCGCAACCGATCATGAAGACCAGGCCGAGCACGAGGCTGCCGGTGGCCGCTCCGGCCCCGCCCGCCGCGATGCTGGAAAACACGTAGAGCGGATTGCGCGAGATCGAATAGGGGCCGCTGGAGACGATTTCCGACGCCTTGCGGCCGCCGATATAGAGCGTGCACCAGATCCGCCCTGCGATGCCGACGACGATCAGCGCCAGCCCGGCGACCTCGATGGTTTCGTGGACGTGCTCCGGCCAGGCCGATCTGACGACGAGCAGCGCCATGAACGCTGCGATCAGCAGGGCGAAGAGTGCCAGCCTGCGTCGCTTCTGATATCGCGCCAGTGCCATCATCTCACTCCGCCGCATAATCGCCGTGACGGCGATCTTGCCGCATTTGCCAGAGCCTTGTCGCGACTTGCAAGGCGAAACACGGGCTGGGGTCCATTGGCCGCGCGCAGGACTTGCGTCCCCCGCCCATTCGCTTCAGAACCGGACGCAAGCGCGGCATCGGCCACGGGCCGCCGCGCCGGCCGACGGTGTTGGGTCGATCCCGCCACCCAGCGACGAAGTTCCGGACCCAGGCGCGATGAGCGATATCGAAAGCGGCACTGCGATGTCATCCGAGGCCGGCGACGCCGCGCCCTATCGGGTGCTTGCGCGCAAATACCGTCCGCGCTCCTTCGACGACCTGATCGGCCAGGAGCCGATGGTCCGCACCCTGACCAATGCCTTCGAGACCGGCCGCATCGCGCAGGCCTGGATGCTGACGGGCGTGCGCGGCGTCGGCAAGACCACGACCGCCCGCATCCTGGCCCGCGCCCTGAACTACCAGACCGACGACATCGACCAGCCGACCATCCACATGGGCGAGCCCGGCATCCACGACCAGGCGATCATGGAAGGCCGGCATGTCGACGTCGTCGAGATGGACGCGGCCTCGCACACCGGCATCGACGACGTGCGCGAGATCATCGCGCAGGTGCGCTACCGCCCGGTGTCGGCACGCTACAAGGTCTACATCATCGACGAGGTCCACATGCTGTCGACGCAGGCCTTCAACGGCCTGCTGAAGACGCTGGAGGAGCCGCCGGAGCACGTGAAGTTCGTCTTCGCGACCACCGAGATCCGCAAGGTGCCGGTGACGGTATTGTCGCGCTGCCAGCGCTTCGACCTGCGGCGCGTCGAATCGGCGACGCTGATGGCGCATCTGACGAGGATCGCCGCGGCCGAACGGGTCGAGGTGGACCAGGATGCCCTGCGGCTGATCGCCCGGGCCGCCGAGGGCTCGGTCCGCGACGCCCTGTCGCTGACCGACCAGGCCATCGCCCATGGGGCCGGGGCGGTGTCGGCGCAGGCCGTGCGCGACATGCTGGGCCTGGCCGACCGTGTCCGGATCATCGACCTCTTCGAATATCTGATGGCGGGCGACGGCGCGGCGGCGCTGAAGGAACTGCGCGAGCAATATGTCGTCGGCGCCGATCCGGCCGTCGTCCTGGCCGACCTCGCCGATTTCACCCATCTCGTCACGACACTGCGATTCGTGCCGGATGCGGCCGACGATGCGGCGCTGTCGCCGATGGAGGCCGAGCGCGGGCTGGAATTTTCCAAGACGCTGTCGATCCGCACCCTCGGCCAGGTCTGGCAGATGCTGCTGAAGGCCCTGGAGGAGACCCGCAACGCCAATGCGCCACGCCAGGCGGCGGAAATGGCGCTGATCCGGATCGCCCATGCCGCCGACCTGCCATCGCCCGACGATCTGGTGCGGATGATCCGCAACGGCGAGATCGGCAGCCTGCCGGCTCACGCCGCGGGCAACGGCGCATCCCGGTCCGAAGAGACGGGCGGTGGCGGCCATGACCCCAGCGCATCCGGCCAGGGTATGCCGGCCGGGTCGGGTACCACCCAGGCGATCGCCTCCGGGACGGGGCCGGCCGTATCATCTGGCGGGCCGCAATCCTCGAGCCTGTCGGCGGCGCGGATGGGCGGCAGCGGGCAGCCATCGCGGCCGCAGATCCGCCCGGCGGTTCCGGAGGCGCCGCCCGAGGTCGAGATCGGTTCGCTCGAACAGCTGGTCGCGTTGTCCGAGGCAAAGCGCGATTCCTTGATGACCGTGTCGATCCGTCGCTATCTGCGGCTGGTGAAGCTGGTGCCGGGGCGCATCGAGGTCGCGTTGACGCCCGAGGCGCCGCGCACGCTGATCACCGACCTGACGCGGCGGCTGCACGAATGGACCGGCCGGCGCTGGGTGGTGACCATCTCCAATGGCGAGGCGCGGCCCACCCTGGACGAGAGCGCGACCGCGCGCCGCAACACCCTGCTTCTGGACGCCGAATCCGACCCCGAGGTCGCGGCCATCCTCGCCTCGTTCCCCGGCGCGAAGGTGATCGACGTGCGGCTTCGCGGCCATGCCGAGGCAGCGGCCGACGAAGCGGCGCTTGTCGCGGAGGTGGTCGAGGACGACATTCTGGTCGATCCGTCGGAAATGTCCGACGATGACGACATCTAGGAGATCGCTATGAAAGACCTGATGGGCATGATGAAGCAGGCCAAGGAAATGCAGGCCAAGATGGCCGGCCTGCAGGAAGAGATCGCCGGCATCACCGTGACCGGGCAGGCCGGCGGCGGCGTCGTGTCGGTGACCCTGACCGGCAAGGGCGAGCTGCAGGCGGTGGCGATCGACCCGTCGCTGCTGAAGCCCGAGGAAAAGGACATCGTCGAGGATCTCGTCATGGCGGCGCACAACGACGCCAAGGGCAAGCTCGACGCCGCCATCCAGGAAAAGACCCAGGAGCTGACCGCCGGCCTGCAGCTTCCCCCCGGCATGAGCCTGCCGTTCTGAGATCCTTCGACGGCATCTAGACCCTCATGGCCAAACCCATTGCCGGCCCGGAAATCGAGCGGCTGATCCAGCTGCTCGCCAAGCTTCCCGGCCTCGGCCCCCGCTCGGCACGCCGCGCGGCGCTTCATCTCGTCAAGCGGCGCGAGCAGCTTCTGGCGCCGCTGTCGGCTGCGATGGGCGAGGCGCTGGACAAGGTGACCATCTGCTCGGCCTGCGGCAACATCGACACCTTCGACCCCTGCACGATCTGCACCGACGCCTCGCGGGACCAGTCGATCGTGATCGTGGTCGAGGACGTTTCCGATCTGTGGGCGCTGGAGCGGGCCAAGGCCCTGAACGCGGCCTATCACGTGCTCGGCGGCGTCCTGTCGCCGCTCGACGGCATCGGGCCGGACGATCTGACCATCCGGCAGCTCGTCGAGCGCGTCCACAGGGGCGGGGTGAAGGAGCTGATCCTGGCCGTCAACGCCACGGTCGAGGGGCAGACCACGGCGCATTACCTCATGGACCAGCTCGAGGGCTTCGAGGTGCGGGTCACCCGTCTTGCCCACGGCGTGCCGGTGGGCGGCGAGCTCGACTATCTGGACGAAGGCACGCTCTCGGCCGCCATGCGCTCGCGGACCGGACTCTGAAGGCGCTGCCTGCGGTGCGTGGAATATAGCCTGAGGTCGAAGCGTCGGGTGATCGGGGCCTCGTCACTCCGTGGGCCCTCTGGCGACAGACGCGGGGAGCGCCACGTCGCCATCCTTCGTCAACCCCGCATCAAAGCCTGGCGCGTTGCGGCGTCAGCGGGCAGGAAGCCCTCCAGGGTGAGCTCGGCAAGCGCGATGTCGGTTGCCGTGCCGAACATCGTGGTGGTCGACAGGAAGGACAGCCGTTCGCCGGTGGCCGGATGGCGCAGGACGAGGGGCACGGCGACCGGCATGCTCGGTGGCGGCGATATGGGCCTTGTCGATCGTGCGGACACCGGAAGGGCGCGCAATTCGTCGTGGAGACGGTCCAGTGCGCCATCCCCCGAGGCGGCCGCGTCGCGCCGCAAGCGCTCCAGGATGTGGTGCCGCCATTCGGCGAGATTGAGGATGAAGGGCGCAAGCCCGTCCTGCGCCAGCGACAGCCGCAGGATGTTGACGGGCGGCTCCAGGAGGCGGGGCCCGACACCTTGCAACAGGCGCGCCAGCGCGCCGTTGGCGGCAACCAGCGTCCAGTGCCGGTCGACGGCCAGAGCGGGAAACGGCTCATAGCCGGCCAAAACGGCCTCCACCGCCTGCCGGACCGCCGCCATGTCCGGCGCATCCATCGGCCGTTCGGCATATTGCGGCGCATAGCCGCCCGCCAGCAGGAGACGGTTGCGCTCGCGCAGGGGCAAGCCCAGCGGCTCGGCCAGGCGCAGCAGCATGTCGCGACTGGGCGCGGACCGTCCGCTCTCGATGAAGCTCAGATCCGCGCCGAGACCTCCGCCTCCAGGGCCAGCTGCAACTGGCTGAAGCGGCGCCGCTGTCGCCAGTCGCGCAGGACGTCGCCCACCGTATGGTCTGCCAGAACCGTCGTCATGGCGCGTTTTCGCACGGAATGTCGGCGCCGCCCATGACCTCGGAGGTAATCGCGGGCCTCGGCGCATTTGCCAGACTGCGGGCTCGCAACCAGAGGAGACCACCATGCGAGCACCGATCGACATCGCCGCGAATTATCTGGACCTGTGGAACGCGGACCAGGACGCCGACCGGCGGCGTCTTCTGGAGAACTGGAGCGCCGACGCCAGCTACCGCGATCCGCTGATGCAGGCCGACGGCCGCGATGGCGTCGCCAGCATGATCGCGGGCGCACGGGCGCAGTTTCCGGGACACGTCTTCGCCCTGCACGGCACGCCGGACGGTCACGGGCATTGCGCGCGCTTCTCCTGGACGCTGAGACCCGATGGCGGATCACCCGTCGCTGCCGGCACGGACATCGTGCGCCTCGATGCCGAGGGTCGCATCGTCGAAGTCCTCGACTTTCTCGACCCGGTGGCGGCATGAGTGTCGCCTATGTCATCGCGTTCGACGTGCGCCCCGGGCGCCGCGAAAGGTTTCTCGAACGCCTCACCGGCGTTCTCGACGCCATGCGGCACGAGGCGACGTTCCGGAGCGCGACGCTGCATGAGGATCCGGAGAATCCGCAGCGCTTTCTCCTCCACGAAGTCTGGTCTGACCACGACGACGTCGTGACCGTCCAGATGGCGCGGCCGTACCGCCGGGCGTGGCACGCCGCGCTGCCGGACCTTCTGGCCGCCGACAGGCAGATCGGCATCTGGCGGCCGATCGCCAATCTGCGCTCCGGCACGCCGGCGCTTCGCCTTGGGTAGCCGGGCGCAATCCCCCGCCTGACGTTCGGGCGCGGGATCTCGACCATCAGAGGCGAGGGGCGGTCGCGGCCAGTCTCAGCCATGGCGACAGATGGAAGACACCCATCAGCAGGTACATGAAGGCCATGCTGCCGGCCGAAAGACGCGACGACGTCTGCAGGCAGGTTGCCATGGCCGGCGTGTCGGCGATGGCGACACCCGCCATCAGCATGAAGGTCGGAGACGCGGCCAGGGCCAGCCAGACGGCCACCCTGGCCAGACGGCCGCTGCCTGCCTGGGATTCATTGCTTCCAGGCCAGCGGATGCGTCGACGTTCGGCTCGGACATCGCGCTCACGCCACGCCGTATTCGTCGCGGCGACGCAGCCACATGCCGGGCTCGTTGCGACCCTTCGGCGCGCGATCGAGCCATTTGTACATGCCCCAGAGATCGTCGAGGCCGCGCGAAAACGTCGAATAGGTGTGATGGACGGCGCCGTCCTGCAGGGCGAAGGCACTGACGCCGGGCCGCTCCCGGGCATAGGTCGCGACGTCCGTGCCTGTCATTGCCGCGGCGATTTCCGGACCGCTCGGCGCCGCGGGCGCCGGATCCGCCGAAGCATTGGCGGCCAGCCTGACCTTTGCCGGCTCCTGGCGGTAATTATACGCGATGCCGATCTCGTATTGCTGGGCCTCGGTAAAGGCGACGCCGAAATCGTAGTTGAAGTCGCTGCCGTTCGAGGACACCCAGGGAAACGTCCAGCCCATGCGCGTCGCATAGGCCACGAGATGGGCGAGGGGCGCCCGCGAGACGGCGGCAAAGGCCACATCATGGTTCTGGAGATGCACGGCGATGCCATCGAACCCGTCGGCGATCGCCGAGCAGGACGGGCATCCGGCCCTGTAATCGGGGCCGAACATGAAGTGGTAGACGATGAGCTGGGTGCGGCCGGCAAAAAGCTCGGCAAGCGACGCGGGGCCATCCCTGGTGTCGAAGCGATAGTCCTTGTCGATGCGGACCCATGGCAGGGCCTGCCGCTGGCGTGCCGCCTCGTCGCTCATCCGCGTCAGTGTCTTCTCCGTCTGCAGCAGTTCGAGCCGGGCTGCCAGCCATTCGTCGCGTGATCCGGTTGCATGCGATGTCATCGGTCATCTCCTCTTCAGTTCCCGCGGCCCCTGGGCAAGAATGGCCCGGGCCGACTGCGGTGTGAGCGAGATTGGCGTGCCCGATCGACAGGTGTGAGTGACATGTTTGGCGCGATTTGAATGGAGTCGCTGATCACCGCCGCTGCCGTGGCGCTCGCCAGAGGCGACGCGCTCGGGGCTCTCAATCTCGTTGCCCTCCGCGGGGATGCGCCGGCACTGGCCCTGCGCGGCATTGCCATGGCGCAGCTTGGCGATCTGCCCCGCGCCAGGGCGTTGCTGCGGGACGTCGCGCGCGCCTTCGGTCCGCGGGAAGCCGTGTCGCGCGGGCGGTGCGCGCTGGCCGAGGCGGAGATCGCCTTCGTGTCACGCGATCTCGGGCGGTCGATGCAGCATCTGGCAGCCGCACGGTCGGCGCTCGAAGCCCATGGCGACCGCGCCAATGCGGCCCATGCCGGCACGCTGGAAGCGCGCTACCATCTCCTGATCGGCGAACTCCAGAAGGCGGAGGCGGCGCTGGCCCGGGTGGATTTCACTGTTCTGCCGCCTGCGTCGCGATCGGGCTACGCGCTCGTCGAGGCCGGCATCGCGATGCGCCGGGTACAGGCCGGACTGGCCCGCGACGCGCTCGAACGTGCCCGGCATGCAGCCGCGGTAACGGGCATCCCGGCGCTGGCCGCCGAGGTCGAGCGCGCCGTCGGACTGTTCGCGGCGCCGGCCGCTCGCCTGACCATGGCAGGCGAGACAAGTCTTGTCGGGCTCGATGCGGTGGAAACGCTGCACGCCTCGGACACGCTGGTGATCGATGGCTGCCGCCATGTCGTGCGATGGGGCGAGACCGTCATCGCGCTCGGCGGCCGCCCGGTCCTGTTTGCCCTCGTGCGGGCGCTGGCGCTGGGATGGCCGGGCGATGTCCCGCGGGAAGCGCTTCTGAAAGGTGTTCCGGGCCCGAGCGGCCGACGAGTCGCATCGCGCACGGCTCCGCGTCGAGATCGGACGGCTGCGCAAGGTGCTCGAACCCGTGTCCGCTCTCCACGCGTCGCGTCGCGGCTTCGCACTGTCGCCAAACGCCAAGGCGGTGGCGGTTCTGGCGCCGCCGGTCGACGGCAAGCATGGCGCGGTGCTGGCCGTTCTCGCCGATGGCGAGGCGTGGTCGAGTTCGGCGCTGGCCCTGGCGCTTGGCGTCAGTCCGCGCACGGTCCTGCGAGCGCTGGAAGCGCTCGCCGAGGCCGGCAAGGTCGCGGCTGTCGGCCGTGGCCGGGCCTGCCGCTGGATCACGCCGACCGTGCCGGGTTTCCCGACAAGCTTGTTACTCCCGGCCCTGCTGCCGGGCGGATAGGATGCGGGCATGAAAACACAAAAGGCCGAGATCCACCGCGAATTTGGCCCGTTTGCGGGTGTGGACGGCGTTCACGGGGTCAGTTTCGACGGGCGTCGCGTCTGGTTTGCCTCCGGCGACCATCTGAACGCGCTGGACCCGAACACCGGGGCGATCGAGCGACAGCTCGCGATTCCGGCCCATGCCGGAACGGCGTTCGACGGCACCCATCTCTTCCAGATATCGCAGTCGCGCATCCAGAAGATCGACCCGCTTTCGGGGGACGTCGTCGGCACGATTCCGGCACCTGGAAACGGCGGCGATTCCGGTCTCGCCTGGGCCGAGGGAGCGCTCTGGGTCGGCGAGCACCGGGGCCGACGCATCCATCAGGTGGATCCGGACACCGGCGCGGTGCTGCGCACGATCGAATCCGACCGGTTCGTCACCGGTGTGACCTGGGTCGACGGCGATTTGTGGCATGGGACCTGGGAGAACGACGCAAGCGAGATCCGGCGCATCGATCCTGACACGGGGGCCGTGCTCGCGACCCTCGCCATGCCGGCCGGCATGAACGTTGCCGGGCTCGAATCCGACGGCAACGACCTCCTGTATTGCGGTAGCGGCGGCAGCGGCCTGTTGCGGGCGGTGCGCCGTCCCGGGCGAAGCGCAGACTAGGGAAGCCAGGCGATCCAGGACCGTCGGCGTGCACCGAGAACCCGCCTTCGCATGGCGACTGCGGCCTATTCCTCCGTGCGGCCGCTGGCGTCCCGATCGCGCATGTATCGATGCGCCAGCGGAAACGGCGGCAACCAGGCTTCGCGCCGGACGACCCAGCTCTCATAGGTCGGCATCAGCCGGTCGGGGGCGTCGAGCGATCCCAGATTCACCTCGATCTCGTCGTCGGTGCGGGCGAAGACGGAGGAGCCGCATCGGGGACAGAAGAACCGCCCGGCATGGTCGCGCGTCTCGCCGTCGATCGTCACTGCGTCCTGGGGGAAGATGGCCGTCGCCTGGAAGAGCGCCCCGTGATGCTTGCGGCAATCGAGACAATGGCAGAGGCCGACCCGGTAAGGCTGGACTGACGCCACGATCCGCACGTCGCCGCAAAGGCAGCCGCCCGTGAACCGATCCATCTCCCGCCTCCTCGCTAAGCCAGCGTTCGGGAATGGTTACGGCGAACCCTGCGGGTCGTCCATCATGCGTTTCGAGCGGTGCTGCAGCAGTTGCCTCCGGTGGGATGCTGCACTTCCTGCGGCCGGGCGTGGAGATGCCGCGGGAGATGGTCTCCGGCGCATACGCATACAACTGCCGTGCGAGGCTCGCGCTGTCGTGATGCCGGACGCCACGTTTGCCGACCGATGCGCCATACAGCGCCTTGGCTGGCCCTGCCGTCCCCGCTACGATCCGGCCATGATTGGCAACCCCTTCCGCTCCGTCGTCCTCGTCTGTCTTCTCCTCGCCGGGGCCCTCCCGCCGGCCGGGGCGCAATCGGTCGAGGCCGGGTTCCGCAGCTTCCTCGAAGCCGACATCTGGCCCGCGGCCCGCGCCCGGGGCGTTCCGCGGCCGGTGTTCGACGCCGCGTTCCAGGGCGTGCGGCCCAATCTGGATCTGCCCGACCTGCAGCTTCCCGGTGCCGGAGGAACCGTCGCGGAGACGAATTTCCAGGCCGAGTTCAAGAGCGGCGCGGCCTATCTCTCCGAAGGCGCGGTCGCCGGAAACGCCCGGCAGGGCCGGGCTCTCCTGGCGAAGCACCGCGCCGTCCTGGGCCGGATCGAGGCGCGCTACGGCGTGCCCGCGCCGGTCATCGTCGCCATCTGGGGGCGGGAATCAGCCTTCGGGGCGGCGAAGATCCCCCACGACGCCTTCGAGGTGCTGGGCACCAAGGCCTATCTGTCGCGTCGCAAGGCGATGTTCCGGGAGGAACTCCTGGCCGCCCTGCAGATCGTCGCCGACGGCCATCTGAAGACCTCGGAGATGAAGTCGTCCTGGGCGGGGGCGCTGGGCCAGCCGCAATTCATGCCGACGAAATTCCTCGGGCTCGCCGTCGATTTCGACGGGGACGGGCGCCGCGACATCTGGAATTCGGTGCCCGACACGCTGGCCTCGATCGCCCATTACCTGCAGCAGGCCGGCTGGCAGACGGGCCGCGACTGGGGGTTCGAGGCGGTCGTGCCGGCCGCCGTCTCATGCGCCAACGAAGGCCCGGACCGCGGGCGGCCGATTTCGGAGTTCGTCGCAGCGGGGGTGACCCGGGTGTCTGGCCGGCCGTTCCCGCCACACGAGCTGGCCGCCCGTGGCCATCTGATGATGCCGGCCGGCCGCCTTGGCCCCGCCTTCATCGCCACCCCGAACTTCTACGTCATCAAGGCCTACAACAATTCCGACCTCTACGCCCTCTTCGTCGGGCATGTCGCCGACCGGATGCAGGGCGCCGGGCCGTTGACGGCCCGCTGGGCGGCGACCGACCGGCTGACCCGCGGCGACGTGGCGCGCATGCAGCAGAAGCTGGAGGCGCGAGGCTACGATGTCGGCGGCGCGGACGGCCTCGCCGGCTTCAAGACGCGGCGCTCGATCGGGGCGTTCCAGCTCGAAGCTGGCATGCCGGAAACCTGCTGGCCGACACGGGTGCTCGCCGGCGCGCTCTGAGGCTATCCACAGCTGATTTAACCTTGCGTACACGATCCCTGCCGAAACCTTTCCGCTGTTGCGGGCGCGACCTTTCACCCGGGCCGCGTGGCGGGTACCGAGAAAGGGTGGAACCCGAGGAGAGCAGGCGGCACGTTCCGCCTGCCACGCGGCGGGAGTTGCCTGGGGAGGCGACGCGGACGGTTCGATCCATCGTCGAACCGTCCGCCCCTTTCCACCGGCCCAGCCCGGTCCGGTCGAACGGCGTCGCCGGTCATCGGATGCGCCTCACGGTGCCAAAGCAGCCGCAGCAGTCCGGCCGCAAAGCCGAGCGCACAAATTTTCGCGAAATGACAGGCCGACTGCAATAGTNCGGTCATCGGATGCGCCTCACGGTGCCAAAGCAGCCGCAGCAGTCCGGCCGCAAAGCCGAGCGCACAAATTTTCGCGAAATGACAGGCCGACTGCAATAGTTTTGCCACATCCTGTGCCGATGACCGTCAGGTCGGCTCGCATGATTCGTGATCCGGCCCGTACAATCGATTTTGGGGAAAGCGATTGAAACGACTGATCTGGATACCGTCCAGCATCATGATCCTTGCGGGTCTCGGCTACGCGGTCGGCAAGACGTCCGACCTGGTCGTGCCGCGGATGGACGCCGGCACGGACGTCGCCGCTTTCGTTGCGCCCAGATCAGACCTGCCCCTCGACGTTTCCCTGGTCGGAAACGGGAAGAACGTCTTCTCCGAAATTGCCGTGGCCACCGTCGAGCCGTTCGACGCGGATGGCGACGGCACGCCCGATGCCGACGAATTGCTGTCGCCCGCAGGCTCCAGGCCGGTTGAAACCTCCGCGTCCGCGCAACTCGCCGAACTGGCGCGCGCAGGCAGTTCCCGGACCTTGTCGCTGCAGGTTGCCGCGACCGTCGGCGCATCCGGCGAAACCTCCGCGGCACGCCTGCCGGCGACCGCGACGGCCTGGCAGTCGGAGCATTATCGCGACAATCCGCTGGTCGGCGAAGTCTTCGATGCGCGCGGCGCGCGCTCCAGCCACGATTTCCTGCTGGGCGCCGCCTCCGGGGCCCGCTACGTGCTGCTCGGCGAAATTCACGACAATCCCGACCATCATCGGCTGCAGGCCGACATCATCGGCGGTCTCGCCAGGCTCGGCGCAGAGCCGTCAGTGGTCTTCGAGATGATCCCCGAGAGATTTGCCGGCGTGCTGGAAGATTTCGCCGCGGCGGGCGGCAAGGACCTCGCGTCGCTGTCCGAGCAGTTGCAATGGACCGAGCGCGGCTGGCCGGACTTCTCGATCTACCAGCCCGTGTTCGAGGCGGTCGTCGCCGACGACCTGGCGATGCGTGCCGGCGATCTGGACCGCGAGACGATCATGGCGATCGGCGAGAAGGGCCTCGACGCCCTCTCCGAGGCCGACGTGGCGCGGCTGTCGTTGCGTCTGCCGGTATCGGCGGACCAGTCTGCCGATCTTGCCGACACCATCCGGACGGCCCATTGCGGCCTAATGCCCGAAGGTGCCATCGGCCAGATGGCGCTCGTCCAGCGCGCCCGCGACGGGGCGCTCGCCGACGCGATGGTCGAGGCGGCCGAGGACAGCGGCAGCGCCGTGCTGATCGCCGGTTCCGGCCATGTCCGCAAGGACTGGGGCGTGCCGAACATTCTTGCCGAGCGCGATCCCGACGCCGCGACGGTCGCGGTGCAGATGGTCGAGGTCAGCGACTCCGAGTCGGAGGCCGCCGATTACGGCCTGACGAGCGAGGCACCGGCACCCTACGACTATACGATCTTCACCCCGCGCAGCGACATCGCCGACCACTGCGCCGAGCTGCGGGCCCGGATGGGACAGACGAGCGAATAATTCCGCCCGTCGAGTGTCGGGCGCTCCCGGCGGCCGATCCGGTCGCCGGCGTCAGAAGCCGTAGAATTTACGGATCGTCGTCCAGCCCTCTTCCGCCGTGTCGACGAAGGTGACGAGATCCAGATCCTCGGGCGCAATGGTGCCTTCCTCGGCGAGCACCTCGAGATTGAGGACGCGCCGCCAGAAGGATCCGCCGAAGAGCAAGACCGGGATGCGCTGCATCCGCCGCGTCTGGATCAGCGTCAGCGCCTCGAACAATTCGTCCATCGTGCCGAAGCCGCCCGGAAAGATCGCCATCGCTTTCGCCCGCAGGAGGAAGTGCATCTTGCGGATGCCGAAATAATGGAAGTTGAAGCAAAGCTCCGGCGTGGCGTAGCGATTGGGCGCCTGCTCGTGGGGCAGGGTGATATTAAGCGAGATCGACAGGGCGTCCACATCCGCCGCGCCGCGATTGCCGGCCTCCATCACGCCCGGCCCACCGCCTGTCACGATGACGAATTCCTTGCCGCCGTGGGAATCGGCGGAGTGCTGCGAGGCGAGGGCCGCGAAACGGCGGGCTTCTTCGTAGAAGCGCGAATTGGCCTCGAGATTACGCCGCTGGGTCTCGTTGCGCGCCGCCCAGGGCGCGGTTCCGGGTTCGGGAATGCGGGCACCGCCGAACAGGACTACCGTCGACAGGATGCCCGCCTCGTTGAGGGCCAGTTCGGGCTTCATGAGTTCGAGCTGCAGCCGGATGCCGCGGGTCTCCTGGCGGGTCAGGAAATCCTCGTCGGCATAGGCCAGCGCATAGGTGGGCGAGCGCGTCTGGGGCGTGTCGACCTGGTCCTTGCTCTCCTCCCTGTCCCGCCGCGAGCTCGGAAAGGGATCCCAGCCATGCTGATCGCGGGGTGTGTCGTTCATCGTCTCTGCCTCGTCGCCTGCGTCCGGCCGTCGATTGACCGCCCTGGGGCCTTCAACTAGGGTCCGCGCCGACTTGGACAGGGTGCCGTGGCCCCGTCGTATCCCCCTTCTGCAGGAGTTTAGCCGATGACCGCGCCGGATCGCGCCGCCCTCGAAACCACCATCGAACGGGCCTTCGAGGAACGGGACACGATCTCGGCGTCGACGACCGGCGAGGTCCGTGATTCCGTCGATGCCGCGCTGGACCTGCTCGACCGGGGCGAAGCCCGCGTCGCCTCGCGCGAGGCCGACGGCAGCTGGACCGTGCATCAATGGCTGAAGAAGGCGGTGCTGCTGTCCTTCCGCCTCAACGACATGACCGTCATCGAGGGCGGTCCGGGCGGCGCGACCTGGTGGGACAAGGTGCCGTCGAAATTCGAAGGCTGGAACGCCGACCGCTTCCGCGAGATGGGATTCCGCGCCGTGCCGAACGCCGTGGTGCGCCGCTCTGCCCATATCGGCAAGGGCGTCGTCCTGATGCCGTCCTTCGTCAATCTCGGCGCCTTCGTCGACGAGGGCACCATGGTCGACACCTGGGCGACCGTCGGCTCCTGCGCCCAGATCGGCAAGAACGTGCATCTTTCGGGCGGCGTCGGCATCGGCGGCGTCCTGGAGCCGATGCAGGCCGGCCCGACCATCATCGAGGACGGCTGTTTCATCGGTGCGCGGTCCGAGGTCGTCGAGGGCTGCATCGTGCGCGAGGGCTCGGTGCTGGGCATGGGCGTCTTCCTCGGCCAGTCGACCAAGATCGTCGACCGCACCACAGGCACGATCTCTTACGGCGAAGTGCCGCCCTATTCGGTGGTCGTCGCCGGCTCGCTGCCGGGCAAGCCGATGGGCAATGGCGAGCCGGGGCCGAGCCTCTACTGCGCCGTCATCGTCAAGCGCGTTGACGAACGCACCCGCTCCAAGACCTCGATCAACGAGCTGCTGCGCAACTGAGCGACGTCGCGGCCCGCGACATTCGCCGGAGGCCGTAATAGCCATGGCGCGACTGCGTTCCTTCTGGCCCCTGTCGCTGATCGCGGCGAGCGGGCTGTTCGGCTGGCTGCAGAGCGTGCCCTCGCTGCCGGCCGGCCATGAGGGCCTCTGCCGTACCGAAAGGGCGGCGGGGGTGGAGTATCTGGTCTGCGAAGTGCCGCTGGATCGCTACGACCTGGCGCTGCGGGCGGTCGATTCGGCCGGCGAGCCCTACGTGACCTTCGAGCGCGCCGCGGCGAGCGTGGAGGGCCGCGTCAGGCTGATCATGAATGCCGGCATGTATCACGAGGACCGGCGTCCCGTCGGCCTGGCGGTGCAGGACGGCCGCGAGGTCAGTCCGCTGGTGCGCGGCACTGGCAGCGGCAATTACTCGATGCAGCCGAACGGCATCTTCTTCGTCGAGGACGGCCGCGCCGCCGTCCTGACCACCGGTGCCTATCTGGCCGCTCCGCGCAGTCCGACCCTTGCGACCCAGTCGGGGCCGATGCTGCTGATCGACGGCAAGCTGCATCCGCGCTTCATCGAAGGCTCCGACAGCCGGCATGTGCGCAACGGCATCTGTGCCAGCGAGGACGGCGGCACCGTGCGCCTCGTCCTCTCCCGCAGCCCGGTCAATTTCTGGGATTTCGCCGTCTTCTTCCGCGACCGGCTGAGCTGCCGCGACGCGCTGTTCTTCGATGGCAAGGTGTCGAGCCTGTCGTACCCGGAAGGCGGCATCGGCTACCGTCGCGACCGGCTCGGCCCGATGCTGGTGGTGGTCTCGGACAAGGCCGGATAGCCGGCCAGCGGTCGGTCAGCCGAGGCTCAGTCCGTCCCGCTGCCGCGCAATTCCGTCGCCAGATCGTCGGTGCCGGCCATGCGGGCGGCAAGCGGATCGGCCGGTGCCGGGTGGGCGGCAACGCGGCCACCCTTGCCGCTGTCCACGACCGCTGTTGCGGCAGGCTGCGGCGTGGCAGCGTCAGCCGGCGCACCCTTTGCTTCCTCGGGCGCTTCCGGGCGGGGGATCGCGGCCGGCTTCGGTGCGGCGGCATAGGCAGCCGCGACCACCGGCTTGTCGGCCGGCCTGGCGGCTGCTGTCTGCTTAGTGATCGTGGCGTCAGTCGTGGACGCAGCGGGCGCTGCCGTCTTTGCTTGCGTCGGTGTCACCGCCGCGACGAGGGTGCCCACCAGCCCCGGTTCCGCCTGCGGTTCGACGATGGTGTCCGGCATGCGGCGGCGCTTCGACACTTCGGCCATGTGCGCCTTGACGGCGGAGCAGTAGCGCTTCGCGGAGGCGCTCATGCGGGTGGCGCGGTGGCCGCCCTTGTATTTCATCGAGGCCTGGCAGACGTCGTGTCCCCCCTTCTCCCAGGCGCCCTTCAGATATTTCATGCCGTAGGTGAGATTGGTGTCGGCATCGAACAGCGCGCTGGCAGGGCCCGAGAAGCCCAGGGAGCGTGCCGTGGCGGGCTTGATCTGGCTGAGGCCGTAGACCCCGGCGCCGCGCGCCTTGGGATTGTAGCGGCTTTCGACCCGGACCACCGCATAGGCGAGGGCCGTGGGAACGCCCGCTTCGGCGGCGTGGCGCTCGATCAGCCTGTCGAGGGCCGCGCTGCCGGAGATGCTGCCGGCTTCCGCCGCAGCCCTGGCCTCCTTCGCCGCAACGGCGACGTCCGCTTCGGCCGGTGCCTCGGCATCGCTGGCCACGTGGGTCGTCTCGCCGCCATCGGCCAGGTTGAGCCCCATGGGGGAACCGCCGGGTCCGTCGGCGATGCAGCCGGCGAGCGCCGCCAGCGACGCGATCATGCCGAACATTGCGGCCCGTGCGACGCGGGCCGAGCCGGCCCTGGCGATCCTCGGCAATGTCATGCGGTCCCCTTGCGAAATATCCCCTGTCCTGCCTGTCCGTCGCGAAGGCGGCGGAAACGTGGCACGCGACCCTATCCTCGAAGTCGGCGGCCGCTGGTGGCGTTACGGCATCATCTGATCTATCCCCGTCGGCCATGACAGACACCGTTTCTCCGCCCCTCGATGCCGTCCCCGGCGCCCCTGCGACCGACCCGGTCGCGATCCTGACGCGGCTGATCCGCTGCCCCTCCGTGACGCCCGCCGAGGGCGGTGCGCTGGCGGCGCTGGCAGAGACGCTGGCGCCGCTGGGCTTTTGTGTCGCGCGGCCGGTGTTTGGCGACATCGACACGCCGGACGTCGAGAACCTTTTCGCGCGCGCTGGTGACGCCGGACCGCATCTGGTGTTCGCCGGGCACACCGACGTGGTTCCGCCGGGCGACGAGAGCGATTGGCGCGAGGGGCCATTCTCGGCGGCGATCGTCGACGGTGAACTCTATGGGCGCGGCGCCGTCGACATGAAGGGCGGCATCGCCGCCTTCATCGCGGCCTATGCCCGCCACGTGGCGCGGTCCGGCCGTCCGGCCGGGCAGGTGTCGCTGCTGATCACCGGCGACGAGGAGGGGCCGGCGGTCAACGGCACGGTGAAGCTGCTGGAATGGGCGCGGGACCGGGGCGAGCGCTTCGATGCCTGCGTCGTCGGCGAGCCGACCAATCCGGCCGCAATGGGCGACATGATCAAGATCGGCCGCCGCGGCTCGCTGTCGGCAGAGATCCGCGTGACCGGCGTGCAGGGTCACGTCGCCTATCCGCACCTGGCCGACAATCCGCTGCGCACGATCACCGCGATCGCCGAAGCGCTGATGGACGAACCGCTGGATTCAGGGTCGGCGGCGTTTCCGGCGTCCAACCTGGAGATCACATCGATCGACACCGGCAATGCCTCGGTGAACGTCATCCCGGCGCGCGCGCGCCTGTTCTTCAATGTCCGGTTCAGCGACCTCTGGACGCCGGACAGCCTGAAGGCGGAACTGGCCCGGCGCATCCGCGAGGCCGCCGCCTCGCAGCGCTTCCGCAAGGGCCGCGACGCGGCCGAGGTCGCGATCGCCTGGCGCGAGCGGCCGTCGGAATCCTTCCTGACGCAGGACGACGCATTGACGCAGGCGCTGTCGGGTGCCGTGGAGGCGGTCACCGGCCGACGGCCGGAACTCTCGACCTCGGGCGGCACGTCCGACGCCCGCTTCATCAAGGACTATTGCCCCGTTGTGGAATTCGGGCTTGTCGGAAAGACCATGCACATGTCCAATGAAAGGGTGCCAGTCGCCGATCTCGAGACGCTGACGAGGATCTATGAAACCTTCATCGCCCGCTGGTTTGCCGCCCACGCCTGATCTGGTGCCGAGTGTCGACCACGTCCTGAGCTTCTTTTCCGGCGCTGCCCTCCTGATGGCCGGGCGGGCCGAGGGGCTGAAACGTCTCGACCTGTCGGCCGACGGGTTCTGGCAGTCCTTTTCGGCCATGATCGTCGCGCTGCCGCCGATCGCGCTGTCCTGGCTCGAATTCGAGATTTCGGCGCCGCTGACCGGCACCGCGGCCGGCCGCGGCATGGTCGCGGTCTACGGCGCCCATGCGCTGGCCGATTTTCTCGCCTGGACGCTGCCGATCCTGATCCTGATGATGGTCGCCAAGCGCGTCGGATATTCCCGCAAGATCGTGCCGCTGGTCGTCGCGACCAATTGGGGCGGGGCGCTGCTCGCCTGGGTCTTTGCGCCCTACTGGCTGCTGATGCTCGCCTTCGGCCCCGGCAGCGCCCTATCGGCGCTCGGCGCGCTGGTGACCATCGCCTCCATCGCGCTGACCGTGCGGCTGATCTTCATGGCCACCGGCAAGGACCTGGCCGGCGCGGCGATCATCACCATCGGCATGATCGTCATCTCGCTGATCAGCTATGGCGCAGTAATGGACCTGACGGGCATCCGGCTGATCTGACCGCGCTCAGCCGGGATAGGGCGGTAGGGTGCGCTTGGGCGCGGTGCCGTACTCGATCCGGGTCAGGTACAGCCCGTCCGGCGGCGCCACGGGACCGCAGCGCTTGCGGTCGCGCGCCTCCAGCGCCGCCACCAGATCCGCCTCGCTCCAGCGACCTTCGCCGACCAGCTTCAGCGATCCCGCAAAGGACCGGATCTGATTGTGCAGGAAGGATTGGGCCATGGCGTGGATGTGGATCTCCTCGTCCGGACCGCGGACCACATCCAGCTGCTCCAGCGTGCGGATGGGGTTTTTTGCCTGGCAATGGGCAGAGCGGAAGGTGTCGAAATCGTGGGTGCCGACCAGACGCCGGGCCGCAGCGTGCATGGCGTCGACATCCAGGGGCTTGGACACCCACCAGACCCGCCCGGCAAGCAGCGCGGGCGGCGCCCGCCGGTTGAAGATGCGATAGAGGTAGTGGCGCTTGCGGGCCGAAAAGCGCGCATCGAAATCGTCCGGGACCCGCTCGACACCGAGGATGGCGGTGGGGGCGTCGCGCAGATGGGCATTGAGCGCGTCGCGCACCACGTCCGGCTCCCAGTCGCGCTGCAGATCGAGATGGGCGACCTGCCCGCTGGCATGGACGCCGGCATCGGTGCGCCCGGCGCCGAACAGGGTCGCCGCCTCGCCGCTGAACCCTTCGACGGCGGTCTCGATCACTTCCTGCACCGACAGGTCGGTTTTCTGCCGCTGCCAGCCGCAATAGGGCGCGCCGTCATATTCGATGGTCAGCTTGTACCGGGGCATCAGGCCGGCCCGGCGTGGCCGCCCGCCGCAACCGGCGTTCCCTTGAGAAGGTCTTCGGCCTGCATGCGGCGCCCGCCGGCACGCTGCAATTCCAAGATCCGGATCGCGCCGGACCCGCAGGCGATCAGCAGCCGGTCGTCGAGGATCGTGCCGGGCGCGCCTTGGCCCGGCTCGGCCGCCGCGCGCAGAAACTTCACGCGTTCGGGCGCCTCGCCGAAGCGCATCATGGTCCAGGCGCCGGGAAACGGGGAGAAGGCGTTGATCTTGCGGGCAATGGCCGGCGCGTCGCCGGACAGGTCGAGGGTCGCTTCGGCCTTGTCGATCTTGGCGGCGTAGACCGGCTGGCGGCCGGTGCGGGCCGCAAGTGCGTCCTGGTCCTCGAAAATAAGCGTGCCGGCCTCGAGCCGCTCCAGCGCCTCGACCATCAGCTGGGCGCAGATCTCTGCGAGCCGGTCGTGCAGGTCGGCGGCGGTGTCGGTCGCGGCGATGGGCGTTTCGGCGGTCAGCGCCACCGGGCCGGTGTCGAGGCCGGCCTCCATCCGCATCACCATCATGCCGGTCGCCGGATCACCGGCCTCGATGGCGCGCTGGATCGGTGCGGCGCCCCGCCAGCGCGGCAGCAGCGAGCCGTGACCATTGAGGCAGCCGAGGCGTGGCGCGTCCAGCACCGGCTGGGGCAGAAGCAGGCCGTAGGCGACCACCACCGCGACGTCGCTACCGAGTTCGGCGAAGGCGTCGCGCTCCGCCGGGTCCTTGAAGTTGACCGGCGTGCGCACGGGCAGTCCGAGCCGCTCGCCCTCGACCTGGACGGGCGAGGGCGTCAGCGTCAGGCCGCGCCGGCCGGCCTTGCGCGGCGGCTGGGTATAGACGGCCGCGATGTCGTGCCCGGCCGCCGCGAGGGCGGCCAGGGTCGGCACCGAAAAGGCCGGCGTTCCCATGAAGACGACGCGCATGGTCTTCCTCCGCTGCCCTCAGGCGGTGGCCCTGCGGGCGGCCTTGGTGAACTTCTTCACCACCATGTCGCGCTTTAGCTTGGAGATGTGGTCGATGAACAGGATGCCGTTCAGGTGGTCCAGTTCGTGCTGCACGCAGGTCGCCAGGATGCCGTCGGCGGTCTCCTCGTGCAGCTTCCCGTCGAGCCCGAGATAGCGCACCGTGACCTCCGCCGGGCGTTCGACCTCGGCGTAGTAGTCGGGGATCGACAGGCAGCCTTCCTCGTAGGTGCTGAGCGTGTCGGACGTGCCCAGGATCTCCGGGTTGAGGAAGATCCGCGGCGCGCGCTCCTCGTCTTCCTTGGAGATGTCGATCACCATCATGCGGAGCGGTTCGCCGACCTGGATCGCGGCGAGGCCGATGCCGGGGGCATCGTACATCGTCTCCAGCATGTCGTCGGCGAGACGCCGCACCTGGTCGTCGACCGTCGCGACGGGCTGGGAGGTCTGGCGCAGGACCGGGTCCGGCAGGATGATGAGGGGCTTGATCGTCATGGCGTTCAGGTAATCGCTGGCACGAAGCCGGTCAATCGGGGATGGTGGCTCCCCGGCGGCTTTCAGCGCGGCCCGGCCCGATGCCGCCGCGTCGCAAGGCGAGGCCATCTGGGCTATGTTCGCGGTTTGGTCCCGATTCGTTAAGGACTGTTCGCTAGAGCTCGGTCATGGACAGCGCAGCCTTCGCCGCCGCATTCTCGGCTCCCGTCACGATGCTGGGCGGACACCCAGTGACGCTCGCCGAGCTGCTGCTCGCCGGCCTGGCGGCCGTCTTCTTCGTCCTGTGGCGCAGGGCCAGCCGGGCCGCGCGGCAGGCGAACGACTACGCCGACCGCAGCGAGGGCGAAGCGTCGGAACGCCTGGATGCGGTGTTGCGCTCCCAGGCCGAGATCACCGGCCGCATGCAGACCATGGCGGAAATCATCGGATCGCGGCAGGCCGACCTGACCCGCACCCTCGCCGAACGTCTCGACGGATTGTCCACCCGCGTGGGCCAGTCGATCCGCGACACCAGCACCGCCACCAGCGCCTCGCTCTCGGCCCTGTCGGAACGGCTGGCGGTCATCGACCGGGCGCAGGGCGAGATCCGCGGGCTCGCCGGCGAAGTCGTGCGGCTGCAGGACATCCTCTCCAACAAGCAGACCCGCGGCGCCTTCGGCGAAGGACGCATGCAGGCGATCGTCGCCGATGCGCTGCCGTCGGCCGCCTATTCCTTCCAGGCGACGCTGTCGAACGGCAAGCGGCCGGACTGCCTGATCCGCATGCCGAACGGCGCGCCGTCGCTGGCGATCGATGCGAAATTTCCGCTGGAGGCGTTTGCCACCCTGCGCGAGGCGGAGAGCGACGAGGCGCGCAGCTTTGCCGCCAGCCGGATGCGCCGCGACATGGACGTGCATGTGCGCGCCATCGCCGACAAATATCTGATTCCGGGCGAGACTCAGGACACCGCCTTCCTGTTCGTCCCGTCCGAGGCGGTCTTTGCGGAACTGCACGAGCGCTTCGAGGATATCGTCCAGAAGGCGTATCGCGCGCGGGTGGTGATCGTGTCGCCGTCATTGCTGCTCCTGTCGATCCAGGTGGTGCAGGCGATTCTCAAGGATGCGCGCATGCGGGCCGAGGCCGGGCGCATCCAGAAGGAGGTGCGGCTCCTGGGCGAGGATCTGGTCCGGCTCGACGCGCGGGTGTCGGCGCTGCGCACGCATTTCGGTCAGGCCGGTCGGGACATCGACCAGATTCTGGTCTCGACCGACAAGCTGATGCGCCGCGGCGAGCGCATCGAGACGGCCGAACTGGGCGATGACGGAGCGGAGCCCGGGCCCATGGCGCAGACAGTGCCGGGGGCCGGCTGACCTGACATGGCAGGCGACAAGAACAGACCTGTCCTTTACTGGCGGACGAACCGTCAGTATCAGGAAAAATTGCATTCGCAACCATATTAAGAAAAAGTAAAGGACTTACGGATCGATTCCGCGCATCCTACGTTTCTTAACTGTCACCGGTTGAGCGATGGGGGATGACATGCGGCGCGCGGCGCGGGTTTTGATGACGGTTCTGGCTCTGGGCACTGCGCCCATGGCGACGCCGTCGATTGGCGCGCAGGGTTCCGAGCTCGCCGTCGCCTACAACGCTCAGACCGATCTCGATTTCCGCAAGGGCCTGCAGATCCGGCTTGCCTGGACCGGCGACTATTTCGGTGCATTCGATGGCCAGATCGCAGCGTCGTCCCTGCGTGCCATCCGCGACTTCCAGGCCCGGCACGGCATGGTCGCGGACGGCGTCATCGACGAGGCGATGCTGCAGCTCCTGATCCGGAAATCCGACGGCGCCGAGACGGCTGCGGGTATGACGCTGGTCGACGATGCGATGACTGGCCAGCGCGTTCCGCTGCCGCTGAGACTCGTTCAGGATCTGGGCCCGACCGACGTGGGGCACCTGTGGCGTGCCGCAGACAATTCGGTCGAGATCGAGACTGTCCGCATTGCCGATACCGGCCAGACCCTGCGCGGCCTGTTCGAGGTGCTGAGCACGCCGACCGCCGAGCGCAGCGTCTCCAATGCCGAGTTTGGAGGCGAATGGTTCGCGCTTGACGGCAATGCCGGCGATCAACAGTACGTGATGCGCTTTGAAGCGCGCGGCGGCGATCTGCGCGGGTTCTCGGTCTCCTATGCCGAGGATCAGGCGCGGGTGATGCGGCCCTATGTGGCCGTTGCCGGCAATCTCTTCGAGCCATTCGCCGGCGAGCCGCAGGCACCGCTCGTCGCGTCGCGCGAGCCGAACGCCTTTTCGGCGCTTCTTGCTCGCAGCCACACCGACGGTTCCTTCGAGTCGCGTTACGCGATGGCGTCCGTTGATCCGCAGAAGCCGAACCTCTTCGAGATGCCGGAGCCTTCGGTTGCCAATGCCGAGCGCGTCCCTGCATCGCCGGAATTCGACATGGCGGGCAGCGGCTTCGTCGTTTCCGACGATGGTTGGCTCCTGACCAACGCCCATGTGGTGCGGGCCTGCACCAGCGTTCTCGTTGGCGAAAAGCGGGTCGCCACCCGCACGATCCTCGACACCGAGAATGATCTGGCCCTGGTCAAGATCGATGGCGCGGTCGGCAAGCCACTGGCGATGTCGGTGGAGAAGCCCCGCCTCGGCGAGGACGTGCTGGCGCTCGGCTATCCGCTGCGTTCGATCTTGGCAGACTCCCTGAACGTGACCCGCGGCAACGTCTCGTCGCTGCTCGGTCTGGCCAATGACGAGCGCTACCTGCAGATCTCGGCACCGGTGCAGCCCGGCAATTCGGGCGGACCGCTGGTCGATCTCGCCGGCCGGGTCGTTGGTGTCGTGACCGCCAAGCTCAACGCCGTCGCCGTCGCCGATGCCACGGGCGACATTCCGCAGTCGATCAATTTCGCGGTGCGCCCCGATGCCGCCATCGATTTTCTCGACCGCAGCAATGTCGCCTACGAGACTGCCGACATGTCGCTGCCGCTGGAAAGCGTGCCCGATGCAACCGCGGTCGTGAAGAACTCGGTCCTGCCGATCATCTGCGTCGGGCGCTGAGCCCACCATCTGGACCGGGTCCACCCGCATCACCGCCGTTGGCCTCGCGCCAGCGGCGGTGATGTCGTTCGGGCCATCGAATGCGCCCTGCCCGGAACTGAGGGGCGGGGGCGACGTTGCCTCCAAGAGAGCACAGGCGGATGCCGCCTGGCCCCGAAATTCCTGACAGGAGATGGCGATGACCCAGAGCGACACCGACTCCAAGATGATGCGCGAGCAGCAGGACCGCGACACGCCGCAGCACATGGCCTCGGACGGAACGCGCAAGCCGGGCGAACGCAGCGATCTCGACGCGTCCAGCAAGGCCGACCGCGAGGCGGCCAAGAACGGCACGGCGCCGGAGGGCAAGGAGCAGATGGAAGCGATCTTCGAGGCCAACCAGAAGGCCAAGCCGGCCGATCAGGCCGAGGAAGACATGCTGGCCGATGCCGCGACGGACGCACAGGCGGGACTCGCACGCCCGAACCGGTCGATCCTCGGCGACTGACGACGCCTGCACATTCCTATTTTGACGGGCGATCGGATGCCATCCGGTCGCCCTTTCGGCATCGGGTGCCGGCAGCGGCGAGCGCTAACGGATGGCGCGCAAAAAGGCCGTCAGATCGTCGGTGACGAAGTCGATGTGTTCGCCGTCGCGACCCTCGTGCTCCCAGACATCGCCGAAGCTCTCTTCCAGATTGCGCGGCACGATCAGCACGGTGCGCATGCCCAGCGCCTTTGGCACCACCAGATTGCGCGCCAGATCCTCGAACATCACCGCCCGGTCGGCATCCACCCGGTGCAGGCCGAGAAACTTGTCGTAGGTCTGGGAGGCGGGCTTGGGCACCAGCCCGGCCGCGACGAGGTCGAAGATGTCCTCGAAATGATCGAGGATCCCGAGCTGGCGCGCAGCCCGCTCGGCATGGTTGCGATCGCCATTAGTGAAGATGAACTTGCGGCCCGGCAGCGCCCGGATCTCGTCGCCCAGCGCCGTATCGGGGGACAGCCAAGAATAGTCGATGTCGTGGACATATTGGAGGAAAGCGTCGGGATCGACGTTGTGCTCCTGCATCAGGCCGTGCAGCGTGGTGCCGTAGCGCCGGTAGAAATCCTTCTGCACCACCCGCGCTTCGTCACGGGGCAGCGACAGGAAGTCCGAGACGAAGGCCGTCATCCGCTGGTCGATCTGCGAGAACAGGTTCGTGTGGCGCGGATAGAGGGTGTTGTCGAGATCGAACACCCAGTCCTTCACATGGGTGAAATCCTGCGGGCGGGCGTCGGCGGTCTGACGGATCGGCGAATGTGCGGTCATGGGGTCCGGAAGGTTCGAGCGTCGGGTGCCTTGCCAAGCGTCGCCGAATAGGAGAGCGAAGGCACCAGACATATCGACGGATCGCCCGTGCCGCTCTGGATTCCGATTACCATCACTGCCGCCTTCCTGCAAAACCTCCGCTCGTCGCTGCAGCGACAGCTGAAGGGGCGGATGGGCTCGACCGGCGCGACCTTCGCGCGCTTCGGCTTCGGCTTTCCCTTCGCGGTTCTCTACATTCTCGCGCTGCGCGAAGTGGGCGGGCTCGCCTTGCCGGACGCGAACGCGACCTTCCTGGTCGCGGTGACGGCGGGCGGGATCGCGCAGATCGCCGCGACCTTCCTGCTGGTCTATCTCTTCGGCTTCCGCAACTTCATGGTGGGCACGGCCTATTCGAAGACCGAGCCGGTGCAGGCGGCAATCTTCGGGCTCATCCTCCTGGGCGAGACGATCTCCTGGCTCGCCTTCGCCGCGATCCTGGCGGGCGCCTTCGGCGTCGGGCTGATCTCGATCTCCGGGCGCAAGGACGGGACGAGCCTGCGCCGGGCACTCCTGTCGCGCGAGGCCGGGATCGGCATCGCGTCGGGCGCCTTCTTCGGCGTCTCCGCCGTCTGCTTTCGCGGTGCGTCGCTGTCCCTGGAGGAAGGCGGAGTCCTGGTCCGCGCCGCGACGACCCTGGTCTGGGCCACCGGCATCCAGACGGCGGTCATGCTCGCCTGGATGATGCTGCGGGACCGCGCCGAACTTGCCGCCGTCGCCAAAGCCTGGCGCCCGGCGCTGCTGGTCGGCCTCGTCGGCGTGTCCGCCTCGGCCTGCTGGTTTACCGCGATGACGCTGGAAAAGGTCGCCTATGTGCGCGCGCTCGGCCAGATCGAGCTGATCTTCACCTTCGCCTCTTCGGTGTTCTGGTTCCACGAGAAGATCGCCCGGCTGGAACTCGCCGGCTGCCTGCTGATCGTCGCGGGCATCGTGACCCTGCTGAGCGCGGCGACGTAGACGGACCCCGACCGGGTCGAAGCGGGCAGGGCCGCGAAGCGCCTGCTACTTGACGATCAGCGTGCCGGCGCCGTGCTCGGTGAGGAGCTCGAGCAGGACGGCGTGGCGCTTCTTGCCGTTGAGGATGACGACGCCTTCCACGCCGCGTTCGATGGCCTCGATGCAGGTCTCCACCTTGGGGATCATGCCGCCATGGATCGTGCCGTCGCGGATCAGGCTGCGGGCCTCGGCGACCGACAGTTCCTTGATGAGATTGCCGGACTTGTCGAGGACGCCCGGTACGTCGGTCAGGAACAGGAGGCGCGAGGCCTCGAGCGCGCCGGCGATGGCGCCGGCGAAGGTGTCGGCGTTGATGTTGTAGGTGGCCCCGTCGCGGCCCGGCGCGACCGGGGCGATGACCGGGATCATCTCGGACCGAGCGAGGAGGTCGAGCAGGGTGCGGTCGACCTCGACCGGCTCACCGACATAGCCGAGATCCAGCACCCGCTCGATGTTGGAATCGGGATCGACGACGGTCTTGCGGGCCTTTTCGGCGAAGACCATGTTGCCGTCCTTGCCGCAGAGGCCGATGGCCCATTCGCCCTCGGCATTGATCAGCGCGACGATTTCCTTGTTGATCGAGCCGGCGAGGACCATCTCGACGATCTTCACCGTCTCCTCGTCGGTGACCCTGAGGCCGCCCTCGAAGCGCGATTCGATGCCCATCTGGGACAGCATGCGGCCGATCTGCGGGCCGCCGCCATGCACGACGATTGGGTTGACGCCGGACTGCTTCAGCAGCGCGATGTCGCGGGCGAAGGCCTGGCCGAGTTCTGCATTGCCCATGGCGTGGCCGCCATATTTCACCACGACGGTCTTGTTCTCGTAGGCCTGCATGAAGGGCAGGGCCTCGGCGAGGAGTCGGGCCTGGGTCTCGCCGTTGTCCGGCAGCGGATCGGAATGGTTCATGGCCGGCCTTTGGACCCCGTGCTGATGCGTCGCGGGCGGCTTCTAGCCGGAAATGGCGGCAAGAGAAACTGCCGCGGCTATAGAATGGCCGGCGTCGTGCGACGGTCGCGCAAGCGCGATGCCGCTCGTCTCACGCAATCGTGGGCCGTCCGGCACTGTCGGATCGCAGCCGACGCACGACATTTTTTGCGACCGACAACAGTCCGGAGCGCCGCCCGCCATGCCCAACGCCCTGATCGCCTGCCTCCTGTCCCTGCCGCTTCTGCTGGCCGCCGTCACGGGCGGGTCGGTGCAGGAACCGCTTGCGGCAGCGCGCGCGGCCGGCACCCACCTCCTGATGCGGCACGCCACCGCACCGGGCACCGGCGATCCGGCCGGCTTCACCCTCGGCGACTGTTCCACCCAGCGCAACCTGTCCGAGGCGGGCCGCGCCCAGTCCCGCCGGATCGGCGAGCGCCTGCGCCAGGCCGGTGTTGCCATCGACACCGTGCTGTCGAGCCAGTGGTGCCGCTCCAGCGAGACGGCCCAGTTGCTGGGCCTCGGCCCGGTGGAGGCCGCGCCGGAGCTGAACTCCTTCTTCGCCAATCGCGGCGACGGCGCGGCACAGACGAACGCACTGAAGGCGCGGCTGGCCAGGCTCGATGCCGCCGGCAGGAAGGCAGCGCTCGTCAGCCATCAGGTCAACATCACCGCGCTGACCGACATCTATCCGGCCTCCGGGGAGATCGTCGTGATCGCGCTCGGCGCCGACGGTGCCATCACCGTCGAGGGACGCCTGCGCACCGACTGACGAACCGGTGGCTGGCGATTTCAGTCGCCGGCGACGGCGCGGCGGATGTCGTCCAGGGCGGCCGCGTCCTCGATGGTGGCCGGCGTGTCGAAATCGTCCCGGTCGACGATGGACTTCATCGTGCGGCGCAGGACCTTGCCGGAGCGGGTCTTGGGCAACTTGTCGACGACCAGCACCCGCTTGAAGGCGGCGACCGGGCCGATCCGTTCGCGCACCAGGGCGATGAGCTCGGCCTCGATCTGGCGGCGGTCGATCTGGCTGGTGTTCTTCAGGACGACGAAGCCGCAGGGGAGTTCACCCTTCAGTTCGTCCCGCATGCCGATGACCGCGCATTCGGCGACGGCCGGGTGACCGGCGACGGCTTCCTCCATTTCGCCCGTCGACAGGCGATGGCCGGCGACGTTGATGACGTCGTCCGTGCGGCCCATGACGTAGACATAGCCTTCCTCGTCGATGAAGCCGGCGTCCGCCGTGGAGTAATAGCCGGGAAAGGCGGTCAGATAGGCTTCCCGGAAGCGCTCGTCGGCGTTCCAGAGCGTCGGGAGCGCGCCCGGCGGCAGCGGCAGCTTGATGGCGATGGCGCCCATGACATTGGGCGCGGCCTTGCTCCCGTCGGCGTCGAGCACCTGCACGTCGAAGCCGGGCATGGCGACGCCGGGGCTGCCGCGCTTGATCGGCAGGAGGCCGAGACCCAGCGGGTTGGCGGCGATCGGCCAGCCGGATTCGGTCTGCCACCAATGGTCGATCACCGGCCGCTGCAGCGCCTTTTCCGCCCAGATCAACGTCTCCGGATCGGCGCGCTCGCCGGCCAGGAACAGCGCCTCGAAGCGCGACAGGTCGTAGTCGCCCGGCAGCTTGCCGTCGGGATCCTCCTTGCGGATGCCGCGGATCGCCGTCGGCGCGGTGAACAGCACCTTGACCCCATGCTCGGCCGCCACGCGCCAGAAGGTGCCGGCGTCGGGCGTGCCGACCGGCTTGCCCTCGAACAGGACGGTCGTGCAGCCGCGCAGGAGCGGCGCGTAGACGATGTAGGAATGGCCGACGACCCAGCCGACGTCGGAGGCGCAGAAGAACACCTCGCCCTGATCGGTGCCGAAGATCGCCTGCATCGACCAGTGCAGCACCACCATGTGGCCGCCGGTGTCGCGCACGACGCCCTTGGGCTTGCCGGTCGTGCCGGAGGTATAGAGGATGTAGAGCGGGTCGGTGGCCTTCATGGCGACGCAGGGCACGTCGCGGCCGGCGTCGATCTCAGCCATCGCCTTGCCGCGCAGCTCAGCCCAGTCGTGGTCGCGGCCGGCGATCAGGTCGCAGTCGCGTTCGGGCCGGCGCAGGACGATGGTGGCTTGCGGCTTGTGGGCGGCCAAAGCGATCGCCTTGTCGAGCAGCGGCTTGTACGCGACCTGGCGCGTCGGCTCGATGCCGCAGGAGGCCGACAGGATGAGCTTCGGCGTCGCATCGTCGATGCGGGCTGCGAGTTCGCGGGCGGCAAAGCCGCCGAAGACGACCGAATGGATCGCCCCGATGCGGGCGCAGGCCAGCATGCCGATCATCGTTTCGGGCACCATCGGCATGTAGATGATGACCCGGTCGCCCTTGCCGACGCCGAGATCGGCGAGGTTGGCGGCCAGCGCCTTCACCTCGGCATGGAGTTCGCCATAGGTCAGCCGGCGCTGGCTCCCGGTGACGGGGGAATCGTGGATGATGGCGATCTGTCCGCCGCGCCCCGCCTCGACATGGCGGTCGATGGCGTTGAAGCAGGTGTTGCACTCGCCGTCCGGGAACCAGCGGCCATAGACGCCGTCATCGGGATCGAGGGCGCGGGTCGGCGTCTTCGTCCAGACCAGTTTGTCGGCGGCGTCGAGCCAGAATGTTTCCGGGTCGCTGCGCCAGGCGTCGTAGACCTCGTGATAGCGGCTTGCCATCTTCGCTCCTCCCGTTGCGGCCGATGTCGGCGCACTCCCGATGCGTCGCATGCCCGTTCCTTCGCGCCGCTTGGCTCCCGTCGCACCGGCGCGGCGCAAGGGTAGCCTATCGACCGGCGAGGAAAAGGGGCATTCGCCTTTCGGCGATGCCGCGAAATCACGCCGGTCGTCCGGCCCGGGTCTTGCGGCGTCGCGGTTGCCGTCGCGCGGGCGGCGCTGCCATGCCCGGAAGGCTGCTCAGTCCCGGCGGGTACCGGTTCCGAGCGGGCTCGTGGGCACGAGCGTGGCGGCGACATTCTGGGAGGGGGCAATCTCGTCCCGCGGCACGATCGCGGGGAGGGGCGAATCGGAGGCTGTACCGGCCGGCCGTCGGTTCGGAAGCAGCAGCACAACGAGGCCGAACATGGCCAGTGCGGCGAGCAGCAGGGCTTCGCCGGACGCTACGAGCAGCCAGAGCGTCGCGGCACTGGCCAGAAGCCAGCCAAGCGGCAGGGCGGCGAGCACAACCGACAACCACCGGCGCCGGATGACGATTGCGAGCAGGCCGATGGCCACGATCGCCGTGGGATCCGGCGCCAGCGTGAACCATTCGAGCCCGCCCGGTTCATGGCCGAAAAGGAAACCCGCCAAGGGATGGCCGAATAGGCCGTAAAGGACGAGGACGGCGCCCGGTCCGAACCATCTGGACAGATGCGGGCGCCTCGGCACCGGCCGATTGCCGAGGATGAAAGCGGCCATGAGGAGCAGCGCGGCCTCTGCCAGGAAGGCCCAGCCCGGATAGACGGCCGCCCAGTTGATCGTCGCATAGACGTCCAGGAAGAATAGCCAAGCCGACGTGGCGAAGGCTGCCGCGAGAAGCACCAGGCTGCCCGGCGCCGCGACGCGGTGCCGCCGGGCGGCCAGCGCGAGCAGGACGAGGGCCGCGGCGACGCCGACGACCGGGATCGGCCAGTAGCGCCCGTCGATCTGGGCGAACAGATCCCGGTAGATCGCCGCGTCGAAGAGCAGGAAATCCTGCAGGCTGTAGGTGGAGAGATCGGCCAGCATGGCGGTGTTCTAGAGGCTGTCGAAGGCGAGCGCCATCTGCCGGCGCTGCGCCGCGTCGGGAACCGGTCCGGTTGCGGCCGCCATGTTCTCGCGGACATGGTCGACGTTGCGCGTCGCGGGTATCGCGACGTTCAGCGCCGGGTGCGAGACGATGTATTTCAGCAGGAACTGCGGCCAGGTCGCCGCGCCGATCTCTCCGGCGACCGCCGGCAGCGGCTTGCCGGCCACGGCGTCGATGAGCGCGCCCCGGCGAAACGGGCGGTTGGCGATCACCGCGATGCCGCGTTCGGCGGCGAGCGGCAGCAGGCGCTCCTCCGCCGCGCGGTCGGCCAGATTGTAGGTCAGCTGGACGAAGTCGATCGGCCGGTTCTCCATGATCGCCGCGACGTCGTCGTGGCGGCGGCCATGGGACGTGGTTATGCCGATATGGCCGATCCGCCCTTCGGCCTTCATCGCGGCCAGGGTGTCGAGGTGACCTTCCCAGCCGACGAGATTGTGCACCTGCAACAGGCCGAGACGGTCGACGCCCCACAGGGCCTCGGTTTCGCCGATCTGCGCCGGGCCGTCGGAGGGCGAGCCGGTCCAGACCTTGTCGGCGGGGAACAGGCTGCCCGGAACCCCCAACTGGCGCAGGCCATGGCCGATCGTCGCCTGAGCCGAGCCGTACATGGGCGAGGAATCGATCATGCCGCCGCCGGCTTCGAAGAACGCCTGCATGACCGCCGTGCATTGGGCCAGCGCCTCGGCATTGTCGCCGACATTGAAGGTGATCCAGGTGCCGAGCCCGACGACAGGGATGGCCTGGCCGCTGGACGGAACGGTCTTCGTCAGTGGCCCGTCCCGGGTGGCACCGGCCGCCGGCTGCGCATCGGCCTGGCGAAGACCCAGTGTCGCGGCGAAGCCTGCGGCGGCGGCGCCGGTCAGCATGGTCCTGCGGTCGAACGATTGCGGCATGGGATTCTCCAGCTTGAACGGTCTTTGGTGCAACCGGACAGTGCCATGGGGGTTGCAGCCAGAACCCCGCCGGCCGGTCACGATTGTCTCAAGCCTGTGTCAACGTGCGCCACGCTGGAAGGGGTGGACGGCAGGGGAATCGGGTGAATGAGCTCAGGGTCTGACGAGGCTTGCAAGGAACTCGTCGTCCCATGCTGCGGTCATTCGCCTGAGGCGCTGTGAGTCCTTCCCGGGGTCTCTGC